>VBLT01000035.1 GCA_005878615.1 Methanobacteriota archaeon | reverse complement strand
CCGTTCTGACTGATCGCGGGCCGCGCCGGCTCAATCAGCGCGCCGATGATCAAGAGCACGAGCCCGAGCAGGAGGATCCCTGCGTACACCATTGCCAATTTCATTGCCATGTGATCACCTCACCCCGACCCCGGAAGTCGAGCGCCACGTTCGCGATCCTCCCGCAGGCGTCGGGCTGAACAGGAGTCCCAAGTTGATCCCGTAGATCGAGTGCCAGAGCAAGTTGGTGAAGAGGGCCTGGACGCCGTAGTCCCCGAAGCTCGTGAGGAACGGCCCGACGCCGACGCCAATCGGCGCGAAGAGCGGCCCGATCAGGAGAGGCATCCAGAAGGCGGAGCTGATGATCCACAGCACGATGCCCCAGAGGACTCCTTTGATGTAGTTGTTGACCGGCGTCAGGGCCGCGAGCGGCTTGATGAAACGGCCGATTGCCGGGTGCACGATCAGCGCGAAGACGACGCCCCAGATGATGCCGCTCGTGTAGTGGATGATGCCGCCGACGACGAAGTTGATCGCGGGATTCGCGAAGCCGTAATTCAGGCCCAGGACCAGATAGCCATTCAATGTGTTGAAGTCGAATTGGGGAAGGCGCGCGCCACCGAACCAGAGGCCGGCCATCGTCGCTATGTGCGTCGCGATGAAAGCGGCGATGATCGCGCTCCTTCCCGCGTTGTGGCCGATCAGGAACTTGACGTCCGAGTTGCCGTGCTCCCCCTCCAATGCCTTGCCCCCGGCCGGGGAGCGCCGGCTTCATTATATAACGCTTCCCGACCGTGGCGGGGCCCCGGCCGAGCCACCGATCGAGGCACAATCTCTTTACCGCGAGGTTCCCTCTGAGCGACGATGACCGACGTCGAAGAGCGCGGTCTCTTCATCGATGGCAAGTTCGGCCCGTCCGAATCCGGGGCGACGTTCCCCGTCTTCAACCCGCATACGGACGAGGTCTTCTCGAAAGTCGCCCTGGCCGGTGAAGCCGACGCCGAGGCCGCCATCGACGCCGCCCGCGCGGCGTTCGAGGGCCCGTGGGGCGCGCTCACCCCGAAGGACCGCGGCAAGTTCCTCCTGAAGCTCGCCCGGATCATCCAAGAGGAAGGCGAATCGCTCGCGCGGCTCGAGGCGAAGAACACCGGCCATCCGATCCACGACGTGCGCCGGTTCGACCTCGTGCGGACGGTCGACTGGTTCGAGTACTTCGCCGGCATGGCGACGAAGATCCAGGGCGACGTGATCCCGTCGTCGTTCAAGGGCGTCCTCAACTACACGTTGCGCGAGCCCCTCGGCGTCGTCGGCCAGATCGTCCCGTGGAACTTCCCCCTCATGTTCGTGGCGTGGAACGTGGCCCCGGCCCTCGCCGCCGGGAACACGGTCGTCCTGAAGCCCGCGGAATACACGCCGCTGAGCGCCCTCGAGGTCGCCCGCATGGCCCAGAAGGCGGGCCTGCCCGCGGGGACGATCAACGTGATCCCGGGGAAGGGCTCCGTCGTCGGCGCCTTGCTCGCCCGCCACCCGGGCGTCGACAAGATCTGCTTCACCGGATCTGTCGAAGTCGGCAAGCAGATCGTCCAGGCGAGCGCCTCGAACCTGAAGAAGCCTCTCCTGGAACTCGGAGGCAAGGGGCCCAACGTGATCTTCGAGGACGCGGACCTCGATGCCGCGGTCCAAGGATCCCTTTTCGCGGCCTACCACAACCAAGGTCAAGCCTGCATCGCCGGCTCGCGTCTCCTCGTCCACCAATCAATTTGGGATGCCTTCCTCAAGCGCTTCACGGAGCGGGTGCGATCCATCCGGATCGGGGATCCGCTCGAGGAGACGACGCAGCTTGGGCCGCTCACCTCGAAGGATCACCAGAAGAAGGTCCTCAGCTACGTGGACGTGGCGAAGGGCGAAGGGGCCCAGATCCTGTTCGGAGGGCGCGTCCCCGGGACGCCGGAGACCGCTCGCGGGTACTACGTGCAGCCGACGCTCGTCCGAGCGGATGATCCGAAGATGCGCGTCTGCCAGGAGGAGGTCTTCGGGCCCTTCATCACGATCACGCCCTTCGCCGACGATCAGGCCGCCGTCGACATGGCGAACGGCGTGCCGTACGGTCTCGGAGCGGGATTCTGGACCCGCGACCTGCGGCGCGCGCATCGGATCGCAGCGCAGCTCAAGGCCGGCATGGTCTGGGTCAATTCCTACAAGCTCGTCGACCCGGCCTCGCCGTTCGGCGGCTCCAAGATGAGCGGCATGGGCCGCGAGTTCGGCTTCGAGACGATGCGCGAATACACGCAGGTGAAGAGCGTCTGGATCGGATACGACTTCCAACCGTGGAAGTGGCCCGAATAGGCGGTCCGCACGTCCGATCTGGTCCCGGACGATTCACGGGCCGAGGAATGCGGAGACGGCCGCCGCGGTCTCGGTCGGCTTCTCCACCATGGGGAAGTGGCCGCAATCCTCGATCGCCACGAACTGCCCCTGGGGGATCCGCCGCGCCGCCGCCTCCCCGATTTGCCAATCGAACTGCGGATCCTGTCGGCCCCAGACGACGAGGGTCGGGGCGCGCACCCGCTCGAGATCACCCGCGACGGTCGCGTCGGCCCCTCGCAACGCGTTGCCGGCGGCGATGAAGGCCTTGCGCTGTCGGCGCGGCCTCCACTGCTCGACGATCGTGTTGACCCACGCTTCCTCGATCCGCCGAGGATCCCGGAACACGGCCCTTTCCAGGAGGCGACGGACGTTCCGTGGGCGCGGAGCCCTCAAGTAGGAAGGGAGGACGAAGGGGACGTACAACCGCACGGTCTTCTTCGGGAGGGTCGGCGTGAAGCCCGCGGCATCGAGGACCACGAGCCGTTCCACCCGCTCCGGACGATCGAGGGCGAGCATCACACCGAGGGTCCCGCCCAAGGAACTGCCCACGACGATCGCCTTCGGGAGCTGGAGTGCGTCGAAGAGGGCCATGACCGCCCTGCGGTAGGCGGAGACGCTTCGGTCACTCTCCGGCAAGGGGCCGCTTCGGTTGTGGTCCGGCAGATCCAGGGCGATCCAAGGACGGCGAGGTCCCAACGCAGCCGCGAGGGGCAGCCACACCTCGGCCCACGTCGGATATCCGTGGAGGAAGAAGATCGGCGAAACCGATCCCGCCCCCGGGGCCCGCCCTGCACTGCTCAGGTACCGGAAGCGGACGCCGCCGGCCTCGAGGAATCGCTCCTCGATCCCGGGAGGGAGCGGACCGACCGGACTCGATTTCACGCGTCTGCCTGTCGGGGCCAAGTCCGGTCGCACGCCCCCGCGAATCGGGGACTCCGCAAAAGGATTTCCCCGACGCCCGGAGGCTATTTCGGCGGCTCGGTCGGATCCAGGTACGTGGTCCTCACGACGTCCGTGTCCCGAAGGCCCTTGAACCGGACCGTGAGTCGTTGGATCGCATCGGTCTCGCCTTCCACGATGTAGACCGTCACGCATCGGCCCTTGCCGGCGTTCGTGTGCATCATCGACGTGATCACCTTCGAGTTGTCATGGGCGACTTCGGCGACTCGCCGCTCCAGGGCTTCCGGATAGAGGAGCGTGATCGTCGCGGACCGTCGACCGCCGCGGATCGGATCGCTGCCGAGCTGCTGGACGAACTCCCGGACGGCGGCCCGAACGAAATCGGACCGGCCGGCGAAGCCTCGCTCCTTCGTCAGCGTATCCATCTGGTCCACGAGCGGGTCAGGCAGGGATACGGACATGATCGACATGGTCTCGGTCCGACCGAAGTAACAATAGATAATAAGATTGTCGCCACTATTATTCTCTGGACCCCGGGTTCATATCTGTTCGCAACTCCGGCCCCGGTTCTCTATTGGATTCGACCATATCGGGGATTGATAGTTTCCCAGGAAACCTTAACAATCTCCGAGGGATGAAGGGGCCGACACGATGCGTCGGCATGCTTTGTGGACCCTGGTCGCGATTGTCGCGGTGGAACTCGGGCTCGTCGGGGCCGGAGGCGCGTACTACGTCCTCAGCCAGACGGGCGGCGTCAACGGCCCCGTGGTCATCGCGAGCTTCTATCCCTATCAATTCCTTGCGTCGCGGGTCGCGGGAGACCGATTCGCGGTCACGGCCCTCGTCCCTCCCGGCGTCGAGCCGCACGATTGGGAACCGACCCCACGGGACGTCCTGACGATCGGGACCGCGGCCGCCTTCGTGTACAACGGCTATGTCGAGGCGTACCTGCCGAACCTCCTGAAGGATCTCCCGCCCGATCAACCGCTCCGGGTCGACGCGTCCGCGGGACTCCCCGTGATCTTGGGCGGTGAAGGCGGTCCGAATGCCGTCGATCCCCACCTCTGGCTGGACCCGGTTCGGGTCGAGACCTCCGTGGCCACGATCGCCGCAAGCTTCAGCCGGGTGGACCCGTCCGGCGCTGCCGTCTTCCAGGCGAACGCAGCGAAACTGCGCCAGGACTTGGCCCGGATCGACGGCCTCTTCGGGGCCGGCCTCCAGACCTGCGCCCGGCGGGTCTTCATCACGCAACATGAGGCGTTCGCCTACCTCGCGGCGCGGTACAACCTGACCCAGGTTGCGATCCAGGGACTCTCTCCGGACCAGGAGCCGGCGCCGGCAAAGATCCAGGAAATCCTCCACGTCATCAACGTGACCGGATCGAAGGTCGTCTTCTTCGAGGAACTCGTCAACCCCGCGGTCGCACAGACCTTGGCGAATGAGGCGCACGTGCAGACGATGGTCCTCAGCCCGATCGAGGGCTTGACCGCGGAGGAGCGGGCGAACGGGGACACGTACCTCTCGCTCATGGAGATGAATTTGCAGAACCTGCGCATCGCGTTGGAGTGCGCATGACCACGACCTCCGCATTCCCCGCGGCGAATCGACCGGTCGGGCAGGTCATCGTCCGGGCGTCCCACGTCGAGCTCTACCGCGACGGACAAGAGGTCCTGCGGGATGTGGACCTCGAGGTTGCCAAGGGGGAGATCCTCGGCATCGTCGGCCCGAATGGCGGCGGCAAGACCTCCCTCCTGCGGCTGATCCTCGGGCTCGATCGACCGTCCTCCGGGGAAATCGAGCTGTTCGGCGAACCCGTGTCGCGGTTCCGCGAGTGGCATCGGGTGGGCTACATCCCCCAACATGCGGTCGCCTTCGACCCGAACTTCCCGGCGACCGTCCGCGAGACGGTGCTCCTGGGCCGCGTCGCCCCGCGCGGCGTGTTCCACTGGTTCCGACCGGAGGATTTCGCGGTCGCGCGTTCCGCGACCGAGCTGTGCGGTCTCTCCGGTCTGGAGGGGCGGCGGGTCGGCGCGCTCTCCGGCGGGGAGAAGCAACGGGTCTTCATCGCGAAGGCGATTGCCTCGCGGCCGGACCTCCTGGTGATGGACGAGCCGACCGCGGGCGTGGACCCGGAGAGCGAACGGCGGTTCTACGACCTCCTGGGGCGGCTCAAGGACGAGCTCGGCCTGACCGTGATCTTCGTGTCCCACGACCTCGGCGTCGTGAGCGCCCGGGTCGACCGGGTCGCGTGCCTCAACCGCACCCTCGTGTACGAGGGACCTCCCCGCGCGTTGCACGACGAGGCCTTGCTCCGCACGCTGTACGGCGGCGGCACCGTGACGATCGCGCATTCCGAGGAGGAGCCGCACACCCACGGCCACTGAGGGGTCCCATGGCGAACGATCTGTTGAGCATCTTCCAGTTCGGGTTTATGCAGCGAGCGCTGATCGCGGGCCTCGTGATCGCGACCGTCTGCGGCGTCCTCGGCGTGTTCGTGGTCCTGCGCCGCACGGCTCCCCTCGGAGATGCCTTGGCCCATGTCAGCTTCGGCGGCGTGGCGATCGGCATCGCCGCGGGGCTCTTCCCGATCGAGATGGCGATCCTCATCGCGGTGCTCGGCGGGATCGGGATCCGGGTCTTGCAGGAGCGCCACCTGTACGGCGAGTTGTCCTTGACCGTCATCCAGGCCGCCGGACTCGGCGGCGGGGTCGTGGTGATCAGCATGGTCGGAGGGCTCAACGTGGAGATCCTCTCCTTCCTCTTCGGTCAGATCCTCACCGTGACGTGGTCCGATGTCGCCCTAATCGTCGTCCTGCTCGCCGCGACGATCCTCGTGCTGGCGGTCCTGTATAAGGAATTCTTCCTCCTCACCTTCGATCCGGAGGGCGCCCGCGTGAGCGGCCTCCCCGTCCGAGCCCTCGACACCGGCTTCACGGTCCTGACCGCGATCACGATCGTCTTGGCCATGCAGGTCGTCGGGGTCCTGCTGGTGTCCGCCCTCCTGGCGGTCCCCGCGGCGGCCGCCCTACAGCTTCGCGTCGGACTCAAAGGGACCTTGTTGGCCTCGGTCTTCATCGGGATGCTGTCCGTCGCCGCGGGCCTGGTCCTCGCGGTCTTCCTGAACGCCGCGGCCGGAGGGACGATCGTGCTGCTCTGCCTCGCGGCCCTGTTCATCTCGCTCTTGATGGCGGGCCGATCGAAACAAGGCGAGTCGGGCGCCCGTCCGTCGCTCGCGGTCGACGATCGTTGACCTCGACCGCGGTTCGATCGCATCGGGAGAGCCTCGGACGGAACGGATTAAGTAGAGGCCGCGGCATCGGCGCGCGGCTCCATGCCCTCGCGGCCCTACAAGGACCTTCTCATCTACGGGTGTTTCGTCCTCAACCGGCTCGTCGCGGACATGGGGATTGACCTCTACCAGGACGGGCTCGAAGGAAAGTTGGAGGTCGTCCTGCCGAGGCAGGTCGGCATGTCGAAGGAAGAGGTGAAGCGGGAGATCAAGTCGAACCACTTCATGACGGACCGCGTGATCGAGGCCTTGCAGAAGGAAGGGCACGTGGCCGTCGAGGAGACCGAGGGCCGATATCGGATCCGGATCACCCGCGAAGGCGTCCTCCACATCCGCCATTACAACGAATTCTACCGGAAGATCTACGACGAACAGATCCGGGACCACTATCGCTTCACAACGGCGCCGTTCTGGCTCCGGGATTGAGGCCTCCGTTGGGCCTCGACGTACCCACGTCGACGGTCTCCGGCTTCGCGGCGGGGACCGGCGCCTGTCCCTCATAGACCGCGACGACCTCGACGACGCCGTCCTCGACGTGGCTCTCGGTCGCCCGGAACGAGTAGGAACAGAGGAGGCCGTGGAGCAGGCTCTCGCCGCACGACGCCAATTCAGGGGTCAAGTCGGTCACGACCCGTAGGCGGACCTGCTGACGACCGTCCCCGGCGGAACGCGGCCGAATGATTTCGATCCGTTGCTCCGTCATGATCGACGGGTTCCCGGTCATCCCGACTTGCAAGTCCTCGAGGGTCGGATGGAAGGTCCGGAGGACCTCTCCGATCCGCCGGCCCGCCTCAAACCATTCCTGGAGCAACCACTCCGGATCCCGCTGATACAGCCGCTCGACCATCTTCCAGACGAGGCTGCGCGGGAGGAACGGAACTCCCTCGATGTCCTTCGTCACACGATACGATTTCCAGGCCGGGAGGATCTCGGACGCGTCCCCGCCTTGACCGAACACCCGCAAGGCGACATCGAGGATTTGGTTCGTGAAGGAGTAGAGGGTCTTGCCGCGGCTGGATGCTTCAGCCGCTAGCGACTGCGCCGTGCCGGACTCGACGGCGATTTCTTGCTTGGTCATACGGGGGTTGCCCTACCGTTCTTCCAGTTGCAAGTACTCTCA
>VBLT01000145.1 GCA_005878615.1 Methanobacteriota archaeon | reverse complement strand
GATCCAGGGAGAGAGTTCTCTCGCAGGCCTCCCGACCGTCTTCGTGCGCCTGTACGCATGCAATCTGCGGTGCGCCTGGTGCGACTCCATGTACGCGGTCGAGGGCGGTGAATTCACCCGGTCCTCCGTCGAGGATGTCGTGGACCGGATCCGCGAGTTGTCGTCGGCCGCCGAGGAAGGAGAAGGCGTCCGATATGTCTGTTGGACCGGGGGCGAGCCGCTCCTTCAGGCGGAGTCGATCGCGGCCGCGGTCCGTCGTCTTCCGGAGGACTTCATCCATTCCTTCGAGACCGACGGCGAGGTGGATCTGCACACGTTCGACCGGCTGGCGTCGGCGGAGCGGGCGAGCGGCCGGGTCCGCTACGTGATGGACGTGAAGTGCCCCGGCTCCGGGATGAAGGCGGAGAAAGCGTACGCGAACCTGGGCCTCCTACGGTCCCATGACGAGGTCAAGTTCGTCCTCCGTGACCGCGAGGACTACGAGTTCGCAAGGCGCGTGCTGTCCGCGTACGGCACCAAGGCGCAGACCGTGCTGTTCTCGCCGGTCGCTGCGGCGCACAAGGTCTCAAGCGGCCTTGATCCGGCGCGGCTCGCGGTGTGGATCCTCGAGGACCGCCTCCCGGTGCGATCTCGTCCGGGCCTTTGCCTTCGCCGTGCGCTTCGAGGAAATCGACCATACCGCAGACGTCGGCATCCGGGCGTACGGCCAATCCCTGGACGAGCTCTTCGCGAACGCGGCCGAAGGGATGTCCAGCCTGATCGCCGACCTCTCGACGGTCAAGCCCGTTGGCGAGGTCGAAGTCCGGGTGACCGCCGACGACATTCCGACCCTCTTCCTCCGCTGGCTTTCGGAATTGCTGTACGTCCACGAGACCCAACGGTTCCTGTTCTCGTCGTTCGACGCACACGTCGCCGGGACCGCCCTCGTCGGCCATGCCCGCGGAGAGACGATCGACAAATCGCGCCATGAACTGAAACTCGCGATCAAGGCGGTGACCCGGCACGGCCTGACCGTCGATCCGGAGAAAGGATTCGCCGAGGTCATCTTCGACATTTAGAGGACCGCGATGATAGAGGCCGTGACGTTCGACTGGTGGGGGACAATCGCGATAGTCCCCGGTCGGGATGCCGATGGAACGATGCGCGAGCTACGCGTTTCGCGAGTGGAGGAGCTCCTCCGCGGACAGGGAGTCGAATGCGACCGAGCGGTGCTGTACCGGGCATACGACCAACAGGGCGAGCTCCTCGACGAGGCTTGGGCGAACCAACGCGAACTCACGCCGAGCGAACAGATCCAAGCGTTCCTCCAGTTCGCCGGCTTTGCCGGGACGGCTCCCGAAATCTCCGATGCCGTAGCGGACGCATTCGGCGGCGCGATCCTCGCCCGACCGCCTTCGCTCTTCCCGCACATCCGAGAGGTCCTCCGCCTGCTGAAGGGACAGGGCTTCGCGATCGGATTGATCTCGAACACGGGACGCAGTTGGGGTCGCTATCTGACGAGACTCCAGGGCGCTCTCGGGATCCAGGATTTCTTCGACGTCCGGGTGTACTCCGACGAACTCCGCATGCGGAAGCCCGATGCCAAGATGTTCGAGGCGGCCTTGAGAGAGTTCGGATGTCGGCCGGAGGAGGCTGTCCACATCGGCGATGATGTGACCGCCGATATCGCGGCCGCGAAAGCGGTCGGCATGCATGCCGTCTGGTTCAACACGGGATTCTGGCCCGGCGCAGCGACGGACCGCGCGGATGGCGAGATCCGAGACCATGCGGATCTGCCCCAGGTCCTGGAGGCGCTCCGATGAAAGCGACCGCGGTCGCCCATCCGATCCAGGGATTGATCAAGTACCACGGACTCGCGGACCCCGTCCTCCGCCTCCCCTTCCACGACTCGATCAGCGTCTGCACAGCGCCCCTGACGACGCGCACGACCGTGGAGTTCGGTGAGTTCCCGCGGGATCAGGCGACGATCGATGGCCGCGAAGTGACCGGACGAGACATGGAACGAATCCGCTCCGT
Organism: Methanobacteriota archaeon; assembly: GCA_005878615.1. GTDB lineage: Archaea > Thermoplasmatota > Thermoplasmata > RBG-16-68-12 > RBG-16-68-12 > RBG-16-68-12. Next base: position 19,340 of record VBLT01000145.1, on the reverse strand, counting down.
CGTCGATCCGATCCGGGCGAAGGCCTCGAGCCGACAGCGTTTTCGCATGGCATCCGAGAACGACTTCCCTTCGAACATCGGGCTGGGCGCGAGCGCCTCCGGCTTCGCTGCGCTCGCGATGGCGTCCGCGAACGCCGCCGGATTGGACTTGGGCCTCGAGGAGGTCTCGCGCTTCGCTCGACGAGGGGCCGGTTCCGCGGCGCGCGCGGTGACCGGCGGCTTCAGCAAATGGAAGATGGGCCTGACCGACGAGGATTCCTACGCGACGCGCCTCGCCGGCGAGGAGATCCAAATGGGGATCGTCGTCGCGGTCGTCCCCGCGTTCAAGCAGACCGAGGACGCCCACCGGGAGGCCCTCACGTCGCCGTTCTTCCACGCGCGCCTCGCCGAGATGCCGCGGCTGATCGCGGAGATGGAGCTTGCGATCCGGAACCGAGACATCGGGTCCATCTGCGGTCTGGCGGAACGAGACACCCTGATGCTGCACGGGATCACGATGACCGGGGCCGGCGAGATGGTCCTCTGGCAACCCGACACCTTGAGGGTTATCCTCGCCGTCCGCCGCCTCCGCGAACAGGGCGTGCCCGCGTTCTTCTCGATCGACACGGGGGCGACGGTCTACGTGAACACGTTCCCGGACCGCGCGGAACAAGTTCGGAGGGCAATCGCCGATCTCGGGATCGAAACAATCCCTTGCACGGTCGGCGGACCGGCCCGCGTGGTCGAAGAGGCACTCTTCTGAGGCATCCCGTCGACGCGCTCGCCGCGGCAGGAATAAAGAGAAAGGGGGGAGCCGCCCGCCCCCCCTACAGCTCCCCGGCCGGCGGCTCCGGCGGCTTCGGCGGCCTCAGTTGCCCGATCTTGCGGTTCAGGTTCGCGTAGAGGACGAACACGAGGGCGATGAGCCCGACGAGGACGATCGCGAGCCCGAGGACCAAGTTGCCGCTCAGCGATGTGACGGCCTGGTTGATCCCCGCCACCGGCGACTGATACGTCACCGAACGAGAGACCGTGGTCGCCCGGTTCCCCGCCGCATCGACCGCGGACACCGAGATCGTGTTCGCGCCGGAGGCGAGGGAGATCGTCACACTCCACGACCCGTCCGCCGCGGGGTGGACCGCGACGCCGTTCACGATGACGGTCGCGCTCGTGTCGTCGACGGTCCCGGACACGGCGACGGAGGCTTGGTCGACCGTCGCCCCGTCCGCCGGATTCGTCACGGTCACGACCGGTGCGGTCGTATCCGGGGCCGGGCCGACGTCGATCGTCCGCACGACCTGTCCATGGTTGCCCGCCGGGTCGGTCGCGACGATGGTGACCGTGTGATGGCCGTCCAGGAGGACGATCGTCACGTCGAAGCCACCGATGGATGAGACTGGGGCGGAGATACCGTTCACGGAAACCGTCGCATCCGCATCCGTCGTCCCGGTGACCTGCACGGAGTTCGTCGCGACGCGGGATCCCTGCGCCGGCGCGGTGACCGTCAGCGAAGGCGCGGTCGTGTCGAGCGTGACCGATCGCGCATCGGTCGCCGTATTCCCGGCCGTGTCCCTCGCGACGACCGTGATCGTGTTCGCGCCTTCGGCGAGGACGATGTCGTGGCTGAAGCGGCCGGTCGTCGCGTTGACGGCCGCCGACGCCCCGTTCACGGTGACCGTCGCGCCCGGTTCCGTCGTTCCGGAGACATTCGTCAGGGCGGTCCCCGTGAGCCCGTAGTTGGGGCTCGTCACGGACAGGCTCGGCGCCATCGTGTCGACGGTGAAGCTCCACGTCCTGGATGTCGAGAAGCCGGCGCCGTCGAGGATCGTGAGCACGACCGTATGCGATCCCTCGCTGAATCCGAACGGCAAGGACCAGTCGAAGGTCGTGTCGGTGAACGTCCCGAACGGGGAGAAGTCCGTCCCGTCGATCGTGATCGTCGCGGCCGCGATGCCCGCCGAGATCTCCGGGTCCATGTACGTCGCGGCCACGTGGGCCGAGGAGTCTCGGACGAACGAACCGTCTGCGGGCGTCGTCGACAGGATCGTCGGCGGATTCGCATCGACCAGCAGGAAGCCGGCGTCCACCTCGACCGCCGGGGCGCCCGTCGGCCCGACGAACAGGATGCCGAAGTAGAGTCCGGGTCGGGTCCCCGCGAAGTTCCACGTCACGTTGAAGGGGGCATTGGCCCCGGCCGGGATGCCGGTCCCGGGCACGTTCGTCGGGGTGAGCTGCGTCCCCTGGATGATCACCTTGAACATGTCGAACTGGCCGGTCCCCGCGGGGACGGAAAAGCCGTCCACGAGGATCAGGTATCTCCCCGACTGAGGCATCGTGAGGCGGACCTCCTCGGAGGCGGTCGGCCCCGCGGACGAGGCGACGAGGGCATAGCTCGAGCCGGTCCATCGGTAGAGGTACAGGTCGAGGTCCATGCCCTGCAGGTACGATTCGCCGATCGCGACGTCGATCAGGCCCGCGCTCGCGGCATCGAAGGTCTCGGTGTAGATGCCCCCGCCGACGATCGTCAGGTTCGTCTCGAGGACCGGCGCGGATACGCCGAAGCCGCGGACCGTGAGCCCGGACAAGGCGAGGGAGGAATTCGCGTGGAACGCTCCCTTCCCGGTCGCGTTGGGCGTCGACACGACCCACGGGGTCGGCGCCACGCTGAAGGTGCCGACTTCGCCGTGGAACAGGTCCGAGGGACCCGTCCCCGCGTTCAGGACATTGTGAAGGCCGATCGCATGCAGTCCCGGGCTCAGCGGCGCCGTGACCCACTCCTCGGGTCCACCGGTGACCGTGTTGAAACGCCACCGGCCCGCGTCGATGTTCGTGTTCAAGCTCGCGCCCTGCGTCGACAAGGTATAGGGTCCCCAGACCGGCGGGCCGATGCCCGAAAAGGGATCCGGCGTCGGGCCGAAGATCAGGGTGTCGATGTCCGTCGGCGCGGTCGACCACCAAGTGTGCACGAGGAGGTTCTCGCCCGGATACACGGGCGTCGCGTCCGGCACGTCGGTGTAGAAGAACCGCCAGTCGCCGGCCTCCGGCCGCCACGTCCAGTCGGCCCCGCCGAAGACGCGGTTGTTGTCCAGGAACGCGGTGCTCGTCGCGTTGCCGCCGAAGGAGAACGAGGTGCCCGTCGCCGCGACCTGCGCGACGACCGGAATCAGGGTCTCCGCGCCGGAGCCGGTGTCCGTCAGGACGACGGCACCCGATAGGATCCCGAAGGGCTGGCTCGCGGGGACGGAAACGGTCACGTCGACCGAGCCGACGCCCCCCGCGGCGAGGGACAAATTGGACGCGCTCTCCGTGAGCCAGGGCGCATCGAGCGCGCGGTAGTAGTCGACCGTCACCGTCAGGGTCGTCGACGGGACGAGCGCGGAGACGGTCCGGTGCTGGATTCCCAGGAGGAAGCCGTCGTGGATCCGCGCGAGCGGATCGTGGACGAAGGCCTCGATGTTCGTCCCGGTCGGATAGCCATAGGTGAAGCGCTGGATTTCCGTGCCCGACGACGCGTTCATCTCGCCCGCGTTGACGACCCCATTTCCGTTCGCGTCGGTCCAGTACGAGCCGTCGCCGTTGTAGTCCCGCCAATCATATAAGAGCAGGCGCCACCGGCTATTGTACACGTAGTTGCCGTCCGGGTCCATCTGCGCCAGCGGGAAATTGATCGTCGCCTTGACGAGGTTCGTCCCGGCCGGCACCAGTCCGGTCAGGTCGATGAGGTAATCCGGTCGAACGAAGTCCGGCGGGCTCTCGTTCGCGTTCTTCGTCACGATCGTCCACGAGTCCTCGCCGATCCGCCGCAGCTCCCAGTCCGACACGGCGACGGTCTTCCCGGCCGCCCCGTTGTGATTCTCCACGGAGAACGAGTCGGTCGACGAGCCGCCCGGCGACAGCAGGTTCGTGAAGCTCGGATAGGCGGTCCCGCGGAAGTTCCCCGCCATCCACTCCGGCGCGATGCCGGAGGCGGTGAAGTGGTACGCGGCGAGGCCGTCTCGATTGCTCGCGGCCTCGACCCCCCGCAGGGCGTTCGTGAGGCCGTGGCCCATGACCTGGGGATCGTAATGCGTGTCGTCGGCGGCGCCGGTCAGGAGGACCTTGGCGTATTGGTTGCCGAGCGGCCCGCCGGTCGTGTTCTGGTAAGCGTTCACGATAAGGGCCACGATCGCGGTCGTCGCCGGCGAAGACAAAGACGTCCCGCCCCACACGACCCACGGCGGGAACCCGCCGAACTGATTGAGGGCTCCGTCGCCGGACGCCCACGCTCCAACCGTGACGACATCGGGCTTTGAAGTGCCCAATGTGCTGGGGCCGCGGTTCGACCAAGGCTGCACGTCGCCGAAGGTCGAGTGGGCCGCATCCTCGAAGGTGGCGAGGGCCGCGTTGTAGCTCGTCGACGCGCCGACGGAGATGACGCCGCTGCTCGAGGACGGCGAGGTGACGGTCCCGAACCCATGTCCGCCGTTGCCGCTCGAGACGGTGAAGGTCGTGTCCGGGTTCACGAGGGAGTTGAACTCCACCCAACGGGCCGTGAAGTCCCAGCCGTCGTCGAAGGTCCCGGAGAAGCCGAAGGAGGCGGAGGCGACTTGGGCCTCGTCTCCGGTGTCCGGAATCCCGTCATATCCTTCTCCGACGAACGTGAACATATCGTAGAAGAATCCGCCGGCGTAGATGTTGCCGACGGAGATCAGCTTCGCCTGCGGGGCGAATCCGAGGACGGCGCCAGTCTTGTTTTGCGCGACGATCGCAGAGGCACAGAGCGTCCCGTGGTCCCCTCCTCCCGGCGCGAGCGCGTCGCCGATCTGAAACGCGACGAGGTCGCCGGATCCCGGGATCGGGACCGGGAGGCCATAGCGCGCGCCCATCACGTCGCTGTAGGGAATCGGGTGCGTCCCGTCCCCGATGAAATAGATGAGGCCGCCAGAGAGGTCCGCGAGGCCGTCACCGTTCGTGTCCGCCCAGATTTCCGGAGACGCGACGGTCGCGGCCTTGTCGTTGCCGAAGGCGTGATTGTCATCGAGGTCCACATGGACGGTGTCGTAGACCCCGGGGGTTGTCGAATCCGAGACGAGGACGGCGACGAATTCGCCATAGTCGCTGCCCAGCGTGAAGTCCGGGTGGAGCCCGAGGTGGAAGATCCCGCTCGCGCTGGGGACGCCTAAGACGTTGTACACATGTCCGTTGAATGGCAGGATCAGGTTGCCCGCTCCGTCCGCGGGCGAGGTGAACGTCGTGTTGACGTACCAGGAACTCGGCGCGGTCGGGAAGGTCAGCCCGCCGAGGAGATAGGACGCCATCGAATTGGGATCGAAGGCCATCGGCCAGTTGAAGTACGGCGACGATGGATCGGAGTCCCGGGCGAAGGTGCCTTGGAGGTCCGGGTGGCCGAAGTCGGTACCGCTGTCCATGGTGGACACCTGGACTCCGTATCCGGTGTAACCGAGGGCCCATGCCTCCGGGACGTGGTGGCCTTTTCCCGCCGCGATCAGGTCCGGGGCCGGTCCGCCGTTGCGGATCGCATTAACGGCCGACGCGTCCGTCTGCACGCGGTCCGGCGCAACGGGGAGCACCGCCGGCGCGATGCTGTAGACATGGTCGAGCGCCGCGACCTTCTCGAGCAGCCGGGTGGGCACGTCCATCGTGACGACCCGCACGCCGCTTCGGGTGGCGGGGACAGACCCGATGGGCGTTGGCACGCCGTTCTTCCGCAGGAAGGCGCCGAGCGTGTTGACGTCGTCCGTCAAGATCGCGACGCGGAAGGTCCCGGTCCCCAATCGCTCCGCCTCTTGGACCGATGGAGTGAGCTTATTCCATGCCGCCGACGGTTCGCGGGCGCGATCGAGCAATCGTTGCATCGCCGGATCCATCGATGGATTTGCCGCAGGGGGAGTGCCCAGGGCCGCCGAACCGGCCGACATCGCCGGACGTGCATTCGCGGACGCTTTCGCGAAGCCGGCGACCGCGACCAACAGGATCGCGGCAATCATGAGGATGGTCAGCGAGATGGCCCACGCACGTCGAACAAACGAATCCATGAACGTTCCTCCTGCCGGGCGACGGTCAAGCAGCTACCCCGCGAGGGTCCCTCCCCTAATCGCTCGCCCAACTCGGCCGCGCATCGAGAAGACTCGATATAAACATTCGGCCCCGCCGACGGAGCAGTCACAGGGAGAGACGCGCCCGCCCGACGGGCCCGGCGACGACCATCGAGCTGCCCTCGGCCGTGAAATATTTCATCGCGACCTCGCGCACGCGGTCCTCCTCCAGCCCGCGGACGATCTCCGGATACCCCTCGAGGAACCCCATGCCGAGCCCGTAATACTCCATGCGGTGGAGTTCCGACGCGACCTCCGCGTTGCGCTCCAGGGAGACGATGAGGGACCCGACCTGGTTGTCCTTCCCGTCCCGGACCTCGTCCGAATGGAACGGGTCCGTCTGCAGGCGGTCGAGCTCTTCGCGGATCGAGCGCGTCGCCTTCGACAGGTTCGCGGGGTTCACACCCGCGGCGAGGGACCACATGCCGCCCGCGGTCTTCGCGTCGAGGCTCGCGAACGCGTAATACGCGAGACCTTGCTCGTCCCTCAAATTCCTCCCGAGGCGGCCGTACAACCCGATCCGGCCGAACAGGAGGTTGGCCAAGTTCAGCGCGTAGTAGTCATCGTGGCGCCGCGGGACCGCGGGGCCGCCGACCACGATGTCCGCCTGGGACTTATGCGGCATCGGGATCGAGACCCGGCGGGGCTTGTGCGGACGGGGCGGCGGGATCGCGGGGACGCCCTCCGAGGAAGTGTCGAGCCGGGAGAGCGGTTCGGCGATCGCGTCTTCCATGAGCCGACGGTCCACGTCTCCGGTCACGGCCAAGATCAAGGCCTCCGGGTTGACGTGCGCCTCGTGGAAGGCCACGAGGTCGCGGCGCCGAATCCGGCGCACGCGGTCGGCCCCGCCTTTCGGGTCGCGACCGTACGGATGGTCGTTCGGGAACACGAACCGCTCCAGCTCGCGCATGGCCCTCAGGTGCGTGTCGTCCGCCTCGATTCGGAGATCGTTCAACAGCTCGACGCGGACGCGTTCGATCTCGCGCTCGGGGAACGTCGGCTCGGAAAGGCACTCGACGAGGATCCGGACCGTCTCCCGCGCGGTGTCGCGCGTGCTCCGGCCGCTGAAGCTCAGGACCTCGTCGCCGTTGTGGAACTCGAGCGTCGCGCCGATCCCTTCGAGCCGGTCGGCGAGCTTGGCCGCGGTGCGATGGCGCGTGCCGCTGAGCAAGAGGCGGGACGTGAACTCCGCGACGCCATGCGACTCGCCTTCCGCTGCGACGCCGGCGGGGATGCTCCCGCGGAACGCGACGAACGGGTTCGACGGCAGGGAGGCCGACACGAGAACGGCGCCGTTTCCCAACACCGTGCGATCTGGCAGGTTCATCCGGCGCCCCCTTGCGCATGGAAGCGAACGACGGACCGATGCTCGTCGACGAGGTAAGTCTTCGCGACCTCGCGCACCTGCTCGCCGCGGACCTTCTCGACCTTGCCGAGGAGCCGCTCCCCGAAGTCCCAGGACGACAGGCCCTCGCCGGCGCTGAGGAGCATCCCTTGGAACGTGACCCCGTCCTGCTCGTAGCGAGCCCAGGAGCGGACCTGCTGTTTCGCGCGATCGAGCTCGGCCTTGACCGGCACCGTCCGTCGGAGCTTGTCGACCTCGCGGTCGATCACCTGCTCGACCCGATCGAGCGAGGCGCCCTTGGCCAGGGTCGCGGACACGATCAGGAGGGACGGATCGAGCTTCATCTCCTGCCGCACGCCGGCGTCCGTCGCGAGTTTCGACTCGACGAGGGCGTGGTAGAGGCGGTTCGACCGCGGATGCCAGTCGCCCGCCGCGAAGGAGAGGAGGCCGCGCCAGCCCCCGAGGACGGTCGAAAGGAGGATCAGAGCGGGGGTGTCTCCATGGGCCGCGGCGGGAATGTGCCATCCGATCGAGAGGAGGTCGGCCGGCCCGGGACGGACGAGGTCGCTCCGGCGCTCGCCCCTCTGGTCCGGCTCCGCGAGCCGCAACGGATCCGGCGGAGCTTCAGGCCGCAACAAGGAGAAGGCCTCTCGCACATGCTGCATCGCGACCGCAGGATCGAACCCGCCGACCAGGATCAGGGACGCGTTGTTCGGCGCGTAGTGTCGGAGATAGTGGCGGTAGAGCGGCTCACGATCGAGGACCGCGAGGTCCTGCTTGTATCCGATCGGCGTCCAATGGTACGGATGGACCTGGAAAGCGAGGGCCCAAAGCTCCTCCTCGACCGCGAACTCGGGTTGGTTCTCCGCGCCCTCCCGCTCGCTGATGACGACCGTCCGCTCCGCCTCGACCTCCTTCGGATCGAAGGCCGCGTTGCGCATCCTCTCCGATTCGATCATGAGGGCCGTGTCCATCGCGCTCGCGGGGATCGTCTCGAAGTACATCGTGTAGTCCGTGTCCGTGAAGGCGTTCATCTTGCCGCCGAGGCGCGAGATGAGCTTGTCGATGTCCCCCTTGCCGAGCTTGCCGCCGCCCTTGAACAACATATGCTCGACCCAGTGGGTGGAGCCGGTCATGCCGGGGACTTCGTTGCGCGAGCCGATGCGGTAGACGACCCAGGTGGAGACGGCCCGCGTGTCGGAGATCGGCCGCAGGATGACCTTCAGGCCGTTCTCCAGCGTCTCCACGTGGGTGGGCATTCGGGTCCGGAATCGCGGGCGCGCGATATAGAGTTGCCCGAGGTCCCACGATCCAGGTCACAATCGCACTCGGAATTCGGGCGACCCGCTCCCCGAAGACCCCTGGAGCCGAGGTTACCTTCAGGCTCGACGAATCCAGCCAGGTACTCGACCAAAATCATTCCATTTGACAAGGCCCCGGAACCTAAGATACGTCCCGGGGGAGATGGAAAGGAAGGCCTATGCCCGTCGATCCCCGCCTTCTCCTTTCTGCGCGCGATACTTGCTCGATTCCAGATCGAGCTCAAAGTCTTCTTCCTTGACTTCGCCGGGGGTGAAGACCTTGCCCGCCTCGAACTCGAGCTTCTTCTCGCTCTTCTTCCGCTTTTTGGGCTTTTCCTCAACTTGCTGTGGCATACGGTGCCTCCATCTTCGTTGCGTAGGGATCGAGGAGATCGATGCGGCGTCGGGTCCCGTCGTTCACGACCAACATGGACCAATCAATCATCTCGATATTGAAGGTGTCGCATAGTTCCCGACGAAGGGCTGCGCGGGTGTCTTTCGGCGGTTCTTGGATTGCCTTTTTGATAGCATCGTCGTCCGTCATGCGTTCGACGAGGCCCGCCCGCTGACGCTTGTAGAACAATGATCGCTCCGCACCAATTTCCGAGTACTGCTTGCACGCCATCATCTCGACCTCCGGTCCGGCCTTCTTCGCCCCGGCCTCCTGGATCGCGTAGTACCGGTCGAGCCACTCGATGCGCCGGGCGAGATCTTTCGAGCGGCGGTTTTCCAGTCCGTCGAGGACCTCCTCGAACGTCCGCATCGCGCGCTTTTCCCAGTCGTCCTGCACGGTCGTCTCGATCTTCTCGAGGTAGTAGCGCTGGACGTCGATCGGCGAGACGATCCGGCCGTCCTCGAGCTCGACCTTCCACTGCTCCGGGTTCCGGATCTCCACGTTGTGCCACACGTCCCGGATCGGGTCCTTGAGCCTCGGCACGTCATCCAGGCGACCGTCCTCCATCAACTGGAGCACGGCCGACGTCGTGAAGTGACGGAGCATGATCGCGGTCTCGTTCATCAGGGCGTCCCCGACGATGACGTGAAGCCGGCGCCACACGCGTCCGTCCGCATGGGGCTCGTCGCGAGTGTTCAGGATGCCGGTATCGTGCATCGTCTCGCCGCTGATCACTTGGGACGTGAGGAAGGCCATCGGCGAGAGGACGTATTTTCCCCGGAGGATGTCTCCCGCGCCGGTGTAGATGAATCGGGTCGCGAGGTGCGGCACGAGGTCGCGGAGGTACTGCCCTGGGAACGGCACGTCGCGGGAGACGCAGTAGTTCTCGTGGGACCCGTACGACGTCCCATCGGGCGACGTGTTGTTCTTGAACGCGTGGATCTTCATGTCGCCGGTGTACTTCTCTTCCATGACGCGACGCAACCAGTCGAGGATCTTCTCGCCAGCCTTCTCCCACACGACCACGTCGTGGAAGTTCGTCGTCTCGGCCGTGCTGACCTCGAAGTGCCCGACGTCGTAGTAGACGCGCGAGCCGTTCGTGATGAATTCGCCCGCGAGGTGCAGGTCCGAATCCCGCAGCAGGTCGAGGGCCATCATGTGGGGGTCGAACCCCATCGTGCCCATCTTGCGGCAATATAGAGTGTACTCGTGCTCGGTCCCCTGGACCATCTTCCTCATGCGTCACCCGACCATCGGGTCCGCACCGGTCCGGAAGACCTCCCGTTGGCGCTTCTCGTAGACGTACATCTCCGTGATCGCGTGCTCCTTGCTCTCTTCATCGATCGCCATGTCGAGGTCCTTCACCGTAAGGCCTTCCTTCTTCCGATCCGCCTTCTTCAGGAGGATGACGCGCTTCACGAAGTTCTTCTTCGCCGTCGTCACGATGGCCTCGATGATGGCGCCGGAGATGATGTCCTTCCGCTTGACGGTCTTGATCGCCTCTTTCGCCTCGGCGTCCAGCTTGACCTTGACCCACTTGTTCTCCCCGTACAGTTCGTCGAGGACGAACCGCCGCAAGGCGTCGACGGCCTCCTTGTGGCCGCCGGATTGCTCCTCGAAGCTCGCCTGGATTGGGAGCGCTTCGTTCAAGTAGATGCGGAGGATTTCCTCCGCGGCGTTCCGGTCGGGGCGCGGGATCTCGATGATCTCGTCGAACCGCCCGGGCCGAAGCAGCGCCGGGTCGACGAGGTCCGCGCGGTTCGTCGCACCGATCACGAAGACGTCGTGGAGTTCGACGAGTCCGTCCATCTCGCTCAGGATCTGCGCGATGATGTTCTTGTGCACGCCGGACGTGTCCATCATCCCGCGGACCGTGAAGAGGGCCTCGATCTCGTCGAAGAAGACGATGCTCGGCTTCTTCTCATGCGCCTGCCGGAAAATCTCCTTGATAATGCGCTCGCTCTCGCCGACCCACTTCGACAGGACGTCGGCGATGCTGACGTTGAAGAACGTCATGTCGTTCTCCGTCGCGATCGCCTTCACGAGCAACGTCTTGCCGCAGCCGGGCGGCCCGTAGAGCAAGATGCCGCGGGGGGCCTCGAGCGCGATTTGCTGGAACAGCTTCGCCTCCTGGTACGGCAGGACGACGACGTCCTTGATCCGCTCGATCGCCTCCATGAGCCCGCCGATCTGCCCGTACTTGACGTTCGGCTTCTCGCCGAGCAAGAGCGATTTCACCTCGAGATTCGGGAGGACCTCGAGGACTTCCATCGTCGGAGGCAGGACGCTGATCTGGAATCCGGGCTTCAGCTTCTTGTAGACGCCCTTGTCGCAATCGATGAGGCGCTTCTCCATGTCCCCTTCGATCGAGATCACGAGCTTGCCGTCCATCATGTCCGCGACCTTCGCGATCACGCCCTCGTTCCGGACCGCGGAGCCTTCGACGATCGCGTAAGTCTGCGGGTGCACCCATACGTATTGGCCGACCCCGAGCTGGGACTTGTCCACGAGCCCGGTCGAGACCTTGAGGAGTTCCGTGGCCCGCGCGACGACGACCTGATTCCCGTCGAGGTCGGGCCCTTCCTTCCGGACGACGTAGGCGTACAGGAGCGGCGGTTGCTTGATCTTGTTGAACTTGTCCTCGTAGGCCTTGAGCCGGTACTCGCGCTCCTCGATCTCGTATCGGAAGGAGTGCAGGTCCCGCTCGTACTGTCGGCGCAGGCGGTCCATCTTCTCTTCGAACTCGTCCCGGACCTCCTCGGCCGACTTCCCCGCCTTCCCGTCGCTCTCGTCGCTTGCCATTCTTGGATCACCGCGGGCGTGGGCCCGCGCCCAGGTCAGAACGAGACGGCATCCGCTCTGCGGACGCAAGTCTCTGGAACAAGCTGAGGTCTCGTCCCATCCCTTGTTAGAAAGTGGCATCCGGAATTAAAGCTTTTGTTATCGGTATTGACCCTGCGACAACCGGAATATTCTACTCCTGTGACGAAGGGGCGAATGTCGTTCTAATCGCGGGCTCGCAACGGAAGGAAATCCGTCTTGTTGTAGCGAACGAAGGACGCCTTGCGTTCCGAATCGCGTTCCTGCTGTGAACTCACGCGTTCGGCGGCACGTATCCGCCTGAGATGAGCTTCTTCAGATACGGCGCGAGCACGCGCGCGAGGGCCATGTCCCCGTCCCAGTCCTCGAGCTGGTCCCAGTGGTGGTCCTCCATGTCCTTGATGCACCGTTCGATGCGGCCTGTCCAGGACTCCGAGCCGTCGCCTTCGATCCGCGCCGCGAGCACGAGCCACTTGCCGCGGCCGATCAAGATGTGCATGTGTCCCACGGTCATCTCGTTCAGGTCTGCGTAGTCGTCCCCGCGGAGGGCGTCCTTGACGAATTGCTGGACGGCGGTGAGCATCCCGCTCAGGATGTCCGTGTCAACGTCCGGCCGGAGCCGGCGCGTCTCGTGTTTGATCAAGACGCCGTCCCGGTGGTTGAGCAAGAACACGTCCTCGACGATCGCGTTGCTCTCCTTTTCCGCCGCCGCGGCCGCAGGCGGAGCCTTCGCGGCGCTCCCGCGGCGACGCAGGATCATGAAGAGGGCTCCCCCGGCAACGGCCCCGACGACGGCGAGGAGCCACCAATACTCTCCGACGCTGAACCCACCGGTCAGGCCCCCGCCCGCGGTGGAGAACTGGAATGTCCTCGACTGGGTCATCGGGTTCCCCGCGCGATCCTTGGCGCTCGAGTCCACCGTGATCGCGTAGGTCGTCCCCGCGTTGAGGGCTCGCGCCGGGATGAAGGTCAGCTGGGTCGAGTCCGCACTCCACTGGTATGCGCCGTTCATCGCGGGCGTGATCGAGAAGGCGAGGGCGACCGAGCTGCGGTCCATCGGCTCGCTGAACGTCACGATCACCCAGGGGGTGAGGTTCGTGTTCGCCCCGAGGGGCGCGACATCGGTGACGAACGGCGACCGGATGTCGACCGTCGTGGACGTGTCGTTGCCAGGGGGCGCGATCTCGATGTTTCCGGCGCGATCCCGCGCGATCGAGCGGAAGCCGTAGGAATGCCCGTCTTGGCCGACGAAGGAAGTGCTCGCGGAAGTCGTGCTCGAGCAGCAGGCGAGGTCGACCCAGGCTCCCGCGCCTTCCCGGACCTGGACCTGATAGGTCGCGATGTCGGTCGTCCCACCGACGGGACCCCAAGAGACCGTGAACTGCACGGTGTTCTCGAACGGCGGTAGGGTCGTGACGACGGAGTCCGGCGGCGACATGTCGACGATCGTCCAAGAATCGTTCGTGCTCTTCGACTCGACATTTCCCGCGTTGTCCGTCGCGATCGAACGGAACTGGTACGTGTGCCCGTCTTGGCCGGAGTAGGACCCGGACGTCGCCGTGGTCGAGGCGATCCAGAGGGCCCAACCGGCCCCGTTGTCGTTCACCTCGATCCGATAGGAGGCGATATCGGCGGTCCCCTCGGCCGGTTGCCACGTCACCGAGAACGGCGAGGAGGTCTCGTACCCCGGAAGTGGGAGCGTCTTGGATCGCGGTAGGATCGTATCGACGATCGTCCAGGTGTCATTCCCCCAGGGGGCGATCTCGAAGTTCCCCGCGGCGTCGCGGGCGATGGACTGGAACGCGTACGATCCCTGCGACGTCGGCGTGAACGTGCCGGAGGTCGAATGGGTATCCGCGAGCCAATCGACCCACCCGGACCCGGAGTTGTATTGGATCCGATAGGCCACAATATCGGTCACGCCCGCATCGGGCGCCCAGGAGACGAGGAACGAGGGCGTTGTCTCGTACGTCGGGAGGGGATTCACATGGGATCCCGGTCGGACGGTATCGACGATTGTCCAGGTGTTGTTCGGCGAGCTCCCCGACGGAGGGGCTTGCGAGTTGCCGGCCTTGTCTGTCGCCGTCGTGTAGAATTCGTAGGTCCCGTCGCCCGAGGCGGTGAAGGAGAAGCCGCCCGCATTGGGGACGACCTGCGTGGCATAGAGGGTCCACGTGGCCAGACCTCCTCCGCGGTACCAGAGGGTCATCGACTGGACGCCCGTCCCGTTCCCGTCGTCGTAGGTGTACGTGATGCCGAACGTGAGCGTGTTCTTGTATGTCGGGAGGGGAAGGGCCGACGAGGTGGGCGCCGTGACGTCGACCATGCCGAAATTCTCGGTGTGGCTCGTGGCCATGTCGACGGAACGGGGGTTGCTCCAGAACGAAGCCCCGGGATAGGAAACCGTGACGCGGGTGACATTGTCGTGGATCTTGGTCGTCGACTGCTGGTACACGCGGTCCGTGACGAGGAGCCACTGCGCCAAGCCGCTCGGCGTCGTGAGGTCCCATGCGGTGAGGCCGTCGTCGTCCACGTGGACGTGCGACCCGCCGAGGTAGGTGCTGTTGTTCGGCCAGAAGGTCGCGACCGCCAGGAAGTTTCGCACCGTCAGGTTCGCCGCGAACTGGACCGCGAACTTCGCGGTCGAGAATGGCGTGTTGACCGTCGTGGCCTCCGTGTAGTTGCCGATGCTGAGGTCCAGGTCGCCGATCGCGGTCAAGGTCATGTTCGTCAGGGTGAGCCGCGTCTGCGTCGTCGTGTTCCCGATCGCGATTGCGCCGACGCCGTAGCTCTTCGGGCTGCCGGTGCCGGTCCCCGCAGCGCCTTTGGTGACCGTCTGAATCGTATCGGAATGTGAGTTCCCCGCGGGCACTAAGGCCGCGATGAACGCGGTGCTGTCGCCGCCTCGACCGGCGGGATTCGCGGGGATGAACGAATTGCCGCCGCGTCCTCCAATCAGAGTGTCTAGGACGTTGGAATCAGAGATGAGCGCCACATGGAACGCCGCGAGTCCGGAGACGGGTCCGCCACTCCCGCCACCGAGCGTCCCGATGCCGCCGATGCCCCCCGTGACCTGAGAGAGCGTGTTCCACTGCACCGTCGAGACGTTGAACGCGTTGCCGTCCCCGACCGAGAGGATCCCGGTCGCGTTGCCCCCGGCTCCCGCCGCCGACCGTCCCGATCCGCCGGTTCCGCCCGTCAGGTCGGTGAACCAGTTGTTGCGGATCGACGCGCTCCCGTCGACCCCGAGAGCCCAGAAGGCGGAGACCTGACCGCCGTTCCCGCCCGCGGTGCCACGAGGCCCGTTCGTGCTGTTCCCGCCGTGCCCGCCGCGCACGGTCTGGACCGTGTTCGCGTTCGCGTCTCCGTTCATCGCTTGACCGGTCAAGAAGCCGTACGCGTCCGCCCCCACCCCGCCGCTCCCAAAGCTTCCGAGGCTCGCGGACCCGCCGTCGCCGGCCGAGCCCGCGGTGATCCCAGAGAAGAAGTTGAGCGTCCATTGGGCCGAAGACGCAGAGCTCGTCGACTGAACTCCCGCGGCGCCCCCTCCGTTCCCGCCGTTGCCGCCGATGCCCGTCCCTGCGGACGACGTCCCTCCGTTACCGCCATGGCCGCCGAGGATGTTCGCGATCGAGTTCGACGACACGTCGAGGTTTCCGACTCCGAAGGTGACCACGCCGCCGGCCGACCCGCCATCCCCGCCGCGGCCGCCGTTGCCGGCGGAACTGGCGGCGCCGTTTCCACCTTGGCCTCCCCATAACCGCGTCATCATGTTGCCATCGATCGTCGCCGACGGCGTGCCGTTCACGAGGATGCCGACCGCGTAGCCGCCATCCGTCCCACGACCTCCCGGGGTCGGTGGCGTCCGGCCGTTCGAGGCGACGACGTTTTGGATGGTGTTGGAAAGGATGGAGGCGGATTGCAAGTTCGTGACGTAGATTCCCAGGGCGGGATTGCCCGTCAGGTTCGTGATGATGTTGGACGAAAGGACCACGTTCCCCAGGGTGCTCGCCTGGATTGCGATGTTCGTGTAGTTGATTCGGTTTCGGAGGGCGGACGAACTCGATGCCTCGAGGAGGATCCCGAAGAACGCGGTATCGATGACATTGTCGGAGATCGTCGGAGAACTCTGGGTCGCGTAAATGGCCCGCTCCGCGTAGGTGAGGGAGGCGAAGGTCAACGACCCGGTGCTCGAGGCGTTGAACTGGACCCCGCCCCAGGGGATGGTCGAGGCCGATGTGGTCGGTTTGAACGTGATCAGCTGGCCCGCGGCGCCATCGGCGGTCAGCTTCCCGCGGATGTACAGATGGATCCACGAATCGGCGGTGACCGTGACGCGCGGATCAATCCTCAGCGTCACGCCGGGATCGACGGTGACGTTCCCGACCATGTGCCATGCCGGACACGACAAGTCCCAACGTTCATCGATCGTGAGATGGCCGGTCTTGTCGCACGGCAAGATCGGACCGGCCGCCGATGCGGTCGGGAGGGAGGCAAAGACGGCGACGAGGAGGGCCCAGACGAGGAGCGCCGCAACGACGTGAGGTCGGCCGGGCGGGCCGAGGCGAGGGAAGACCATCGGATTCGAGACTCCGGTCGGGACCAAACCCAATCCAGGCGGACTTCCCGGTTCACTTCACGATATATTAGACGAAGGGCGTAGTTACCATGCGTGATAACTCATCGCACGACCGGCTTCCGGCAAGGTTCATTACGGCGCCGGAACTTGGCGGCGGGATGTCCGCGGAGGGACTCGACGCGATCTTTTCTCCGCGATCCATTGCCGTCATCGGGGCCTCGCGCCATCGTGGAAAAATCGGCTACGAGATCCTGCGGAATCTGATCGTCAACGAATATCAAGGGATCCTCTACCCCGTGAATCCGAACGCGACCGGCATCCACGGGATCCGCGCGTATCCCAGCATCTCGGACGTGCCGGATCCCGTCGATCTCGCGGTGATCACCGTCCCCTCCGACCTCGCGGTCGATGCCGCGAAGGCCTGCGGCGAGAAAGGCGTGCGAGGACTCGTCGTGATCACGGCCGGATTCCGGGAGATCGGAGGGGTCGGCGTCGAGCGGGAATCCCGCCTCCTCCGCATCTGCGAGTCGTACGGCCTCACGCTGATCGGTCCGAACTGCATGGGCGTCATCAACACGCATCCGGACGTCCGCATGGACGCGACCTTCGCGCCGACGCCGCCGCTCCGGGGCGGCATCTCGCTCGTCACGCAGAGCGGCGCGCTCGGCATCGCCATCCTGGAACATGCGAGGACGCTGGGGGTCGGCTTCGCGAAGTTCTGCTCCCTGGGGAACAAGGCCCAGGTGAGCCTGAACGACTTGCTCACGTCTTGGCGGGCCGACTCGGAGACCAAAATCGTCCTCGCGTACATCGAGAATTTTGGGAACCCGAAGAACTTCGTCCGGATCGCCCGGGCGACTACGAAGGAGAAACCGGTCATCGCCGTCAAGTCGGGCCGTTCCGAGGCCGGGAGTCGAGCCGCCGCATCGCACACGGGATCCCTCGGAGGGTCCGACCTCGCAGCGGAAGCCGTGTTCTCGCAGACCGGCGTGCTTCGGGCCGGCTCGATCGAGGAACTGTTCGACCTCGCGATGGCCTTCTCGCTTCAGCCGCTCCCACGAGGCGATCGAGTGGCCATCGTCTCCGACGCCGGCGGCCCTGCGATCATGTGCGTCGACGAGCTCGTCGCCCAAGGCCTACGCCTTGCGGAGTTGTCTCCCGCGACCCAAGCCTTCATGCGCTCCTGGGCCCCCGCGGAGGCGTCCCTCCGAAACCCGGTCGACCTGACGCCGCAGGGGACCCTCGAGGATTATCGGCGGGCGCTCGAGGCCGTCCTGGCCGATGAAGGGGTCGACGCCGCGATCGCCATCTACGTTCCGCCGGTGCGGGTCGACGAGGTGGACGTGGCCCGCGCGGTGTGGCAGACCGCGAAGGCCCACGACAAGCCCGTGTTGTGCAACTTCCTCGGGCGGTCCGAGGACAGTCCCGGTTTCGTGGAACTCGTGAGCCATGGCGTCCCCTCATACCTGTTCCCAGAGAGCGCCGCGCGCTCCCTCGCCGCGATGTATCGCCACGGGCAATATCGAAAACGGGACGAGGGGACGGAGCGGACGTTTCCCGTGGACCGCGACGGCGCCGCGGCGATCCTGGCCCGCGCGACCGAAAAAGGTCGGTCTCGGCTCCTCAACGACGAGGCGAACGCGGTGCTGGCGGCCTACGGGATCCAGACCGCGAAGGCCCGACTCGTCCGTCGGCTCGAGGACCTCTCGCCGGCCGCGAAAGAGATCGGCTTCCCCGTCGTCCTGAAAGCCGTTGGCCCCGAGATCGTCCACAAGACGGAGCTCCAGGCGGTCGCGTTGGGACTTCGGGACGACAAGGAACTGCTCGACGCGGCCTCGCGGATGGAGCGACGGCTCCGCCAACGGCACGTCGTCCTCGATGGGTTCCTCGTCCAAGAGTTCGTGGAAGGAGGGAAGGAGGTCATCCTGGGCATGACGCGCGACCGGGTCTACGGTCCGCTGCTCCTCTTCGGGCTCGGCGGGATCTACGTCGAATACCTGAAGGACGTCTCCTTCGGACTGCCGCCCTTGACGGATCGCGACGCGATGCGGATGATCGAGTCGATCCGTACCTACCCCCTCCTCCGCGGGGTCCGCGGGGAGCCGGCGCGTGACGTTCCCGCCCTCCAGGAGGCCATCTTGCGGCTGGCGGCGCTCGTCTCGGACCACGATTCCATCCAGGAAATGGACCTCAACCCGGTAATCGCCCTGGAACATGGGCGCGGCTATCGCGTCGTCGACGCCCGGATCGTCCTCACCCCCGCATCCCCGGGAACCGGAGCCGAATGAACGCGTCCTAGGACGACGCGGCCGGACCGGTGAGTTCGATCCAGATACCGTCGGGATCCTGCACGAAAGCGAGGAGCGATCCGCCCTCCATGAAGGGAGGATGGGCCGACCGAACGCCCTTCGCCAGCAGCTCGCGGTAGGCGCCTTCGACGTCCTCGCAATGGAAGGCGATGTGATCCAGGGCATCGCCGCGGCGGTAGGGTCCCGCGAAGAATTTGGAGCCTTCCGGGTACCAGTTGAGTTCGAGTAGGAGCCGGGAACCCGGACTCCGAAGCTCGACCCACTCGCCCTTGGTTTCCGGCACCCGCGCGCGCCGGACGACCCGCATGCCGAGGATGTCGCGATAGAACGCCAGCGACCGCTCGATGTCGCGGACCTGAATTCCCGCGTACGTCAGTTGGAATCGCATCGTCAAATCGTCGGATGCGGCGAAGCAGGATAAGGAATTCGCCGCCGGGCGAAGGCACGCAACGCTTGTACGCTCGGAACGCTATCCGGGCGTGAGGGAGGAAACATTGATCCAGATTGACATCGACGTG
>VBLT01000144.1 GCA_005878615.1 Methanobacteriota archaeon | reverse complement strand
ACCGGGTGATCACCCAGGCCGAGCGAGAATGCCCGCAATGCGGAGCGGCCGTTCCGGCCGAGATGGCCTTGTGTCCCTCGTGTGGCCTGCGGTTGTCCCCCCCGACGCCCGCCCCGCCGCCGAAGCGGCCCGAGGCCTCGCCGACCCCGGAGCTCGATGCCCTCGTGGACGACCTTTTGGTCGGCGAACTCGAGGAGTCCCTTTCGTCGGAGGAACTCGAGCGGACCAAGGCCGCCGTCCTGGACTGGCTCATCGAAGAACTCGAGGAGTCGATGGCCCCCGAGACGCGGATCGCCCCGGCTCCGATCGAGCAAGAGGCAGCGAAGGAGACGCCAGAGGGTGAGAAACCGACGCCTCCGCCTCCCACGCCGATCTCCGACTCGCTCGGATTCCTCACGCAGTGGGTCCGCGGGAGCCGCGGACTCGTGAGCGGGGTCCGGCCGAGACAGGCTCCCCGCGGCACCGGCCGGGTCAACGGGGTCGTCAACGGGAAAGGCCGCGTCAACGGGCTCGTAAACGGAGTCGGGAGGACCAACGGCCTCGTGAACGGCATGGGCCGCGTGAACGGTCTTTCGGCTCCCGCGGGACGCGTCAACGGACTGGTGACGTCGAAGGGCCGCGTCAACGGCTTGGTCACGGGAACGGGACGGGTCAACGGCGTTGCCGTCGGCGCAGGGTTGGGCCGGCCCTCCCAACGCGGCCTCCGCCTCCGACTTCCCTATCCTTCGCGGCGCGTCCGATATCTCTCGATTGCAGCCGCTGTCCTCGTCGGGATTACGATTGCCGCGATCCTCTTCGTCCCACCGTCCGGGCCATCCGCGCCGATTACGATCGACGGTTCGTTCGGCGATTGGTCGTCCGTGCCGATGTTCGATGCTGCGACTGTCGCCTCGGATGCGAATGTCTCGATCGCTCGGTATGCGAGCCTCCTGGACCATGATTCTCTGTACCTCTTCGCCTCGATGAAGGGAGGAACGTTGGGCGATGCGACCGGATATGACGGCGTCGATTTCCTGATCGACGCGGACGGGAACGCTTCAACGGGCTTTGCCTTCGCTGGGATTGGTGCCGACTCGGTGATTGAAGTCTTCGGCGGGAACCACTCCGTGGCCGGTGCACGGCTGTACTCTTTCCCCGCCGACTCCGAGGTCAACTGGAGCCGCCGGCAACCCAGTGCTTCCGTCCAAGCGGCGTCTTCCGCCGGTGGACTCGAGGTCAAAGTGTCCACGTATGATCTCGATCGGTTCGATGCCTTCCGATTCCGGGCGATAGTCTATGCGGACGACTTCCTGGGCGCCACAAGCCGGAGTTTGGCGGCACTCTCTCCGTCCGAGGCTGCGATTCTGCTCGATGTGACGCCTCTCACGCCCGTCCTTGGCAGCGGGACGACGCCGCTGTTCCAGGTCCACGCACGCGCCATGGGAGTGCAGCAATCTTCGATCTGGCAGGTGTCCAATTTCCAATTCAACAAGACTTCGGGTCTCGTTCTGTCCCTCTCAGCGGAATCCTTAAACCTGACCCAGGGCCGACCGGAGGATACCATCACGGTGTCGGTGTCGGCCCCGGGGTTTTTCCCGGGCGATGCGGCGGTCGTCTCCCTGACCGGGGCGAGCGGTTCTGTCCCCGTCTTCATCCACGCATCGACGGCGAGGGCCTACGTCACGGCTCCGTCGAGTCAGGTCCGTATCGATGGGCTATTTGGTGACTGGGTGTCCCGCGACGTGCCCGATGCGGATTCAACCCCTGTGAGAAACCCCGACCTCAACATCGTGCGGTACGGGGCCGCGACGTCGAGCGGCACCGCCTTCTTCCATGCGAACGTGGCTGGCACCTTGTTCGGGGGAGCGATTCCCGAACGGTTGTTCAAGTCGCCCGTCTATGCGGGCAACGGCAGTTCCGGTGGTGGATCAACGATGCTGCCGAGACGGACGGGAGAGGACCTTCTTCTCGCGTATCTTCAATCGAATGCGTCGAACCCGAGGGGCTTTTCCATCGAAGGCATCTCTGCGGACTATCTGGTGGAACTCCGCGGCGACGGGGGACGGTTGACCTCAAAAGCGGTGTACCATTGGCAGAACGGATGGCTTCGGCAATCCGGGATCTCGGTCGCGGCAGCGAAGGACGAGTCGAATATCGAAGCCTCACTGCCGATTCCGGATCTCAACAGGTCCCGGATTGTCATTCAATCAACGGATTGGACATCCGGAGGAGACACCACGATTCCCCTCACCGCTCCCTCGTTCGCGCCGCCTCTCGTTGCTCCGATGACACCCTTCTCCCTTACGGCGCCCCTCGTCCCATTCGCCTTTGGTGGCTCGACGTTCTACCTCCGCAACACGGATCCCGGAATCACGCCTTTGGACTGTTCGGCGGTCAAAGGCCTCAACACGACCCAAGGCAGCACCGGGACCACGATTCTCCTCGACGTGGGCGTCAAAGCATGTTTCTTCACAGATCCCGCTGCGTCCGGAGAGACCATCTCGGCGGGCTTGTGGTCCGCCTCCCTCGATCTCGCGAGTACCGGGACCGTCCTCACTGTGACGTTTGTCGTCACGAATCAGGACGGCTCCTCTCCAAACCTCATTTGCGGGGACACCAAGGCCACAACGACTCCCGAGCAGTTGTTCAGCTGCAACGGCGACAACGTCGCGATCGCCGTGAACCAGCGCATTCGACTTCGAGTTGAGTACATCTCCGGACTGCCTGTGGCTCTGGCCTACGATGGCAGCCTCCCTACGAACGACAGTTCCATGACGGTCCCGGTGCCCGAATTCGGAGATGCGGCGATGCCGGCGCTGGCCGTCGCAGTTGCCTTCGTCGTTTTGACGCTCCGACGGAGGCGACAGACCGACTGAAGTCTGACCGGATCGGTGCCGTTCGCTGAAAGTACTTGTGGAAGCATCACGTTCTTTGTCCGATGGAGTTGGGGGTCGTCGGAAAACCGAACGTGGGGAAATCCACGTTCTTCGCGGCCGCGACTCTGGCCACGGTCCAGATCGCGAACTATCCCTTCACGACCGTCCAGGCCAATCATGGGGTCGCATACGTCCGAAAGAAGTGTCCGCACCTGGAGCTCGGACGCGCCTGCAAGCCGAACAACGCGCCTTGCGCCGGTGGCACGAGGCTCATCCCCGTCGAGATGCTCGACGTCGCTGGGCTGGTCCCGAAGGCCCACGAAGGTCGCGGCCTGGGGAACCAGTTCCTCGACGACTTGCGACAGGCGAGCGCCCTCATCCACGTGCTCGACGCGACCGGAGGCACCGACTTCGAAGGCAACGCGGTGCCACCCGGAAGCCACGATCCGAAGGAGGACGTCCAGTTCCTCGAGGAGGAGCTCGCGCATTGGATCGCGGGAATCCTCTCCCGGAATTGGGACAAGGAGGCGCGGCGGGCCGATCTCGAGGAGACGCCTCCGGAGAAGGTCCTGCTCGGGCGCCTGACGGGCCTCGGGCTCTCCGAGATGCAGATCCACATGGCCCTCAGAGAGGTGCCTCTCGATCCGAAGATGGCCCGCTGGAGCCGCGAGGATCTCCTCCGCCTCGCCCACGCCCTCCGCCGCCGGGGGAAGCCGATGATCCTCGCCGCGAACAAGGCGGATCTCGCCTCCCCGGACGCCCTGGATGGACTGAGCCACATCGAGGGCTATCGCACGATCCCGACGTCGGCGGAATATGAGCTCGCGCTGCGGCGTGCGGCGACCGCCTCGCTGATCTCGTACGAGCCCGGCGCGTCTTCTTTCCAAGTCATCGAGCCGACGAAGCTCACGCCGAACCAGTCGAAGGCCCTCGACACGATCGCCTCGTTCCTTCAGAAGCACGGGTCGACCGGCGTGCAGCCCTGTCTGGAGGAGGCCGTCTTCAAGCTCCTGAATCTAATCGTCGTGTTTCCGGTCGAGGACGAGCATCACTGGACTGACAAGAACGGGAACGTCCTCCCGGACGCGTTCCTCGTACCCCGCGGTTCCACCGCGGTCGACGTAGCCTTTAAGGTCCACACGGATTTGGGGAACCACTTCATCCGCGCGATCAATGCCCGGACGAAGATGGTCGTCGGCCGCGACCACCCGGTTGAGGATGGGGACGTCATCAAGATTGTGGCGAAGGCATGAGCGAGGCGTTTGACGTTCGGATCATCACCGCGTCGTACCGCCGCGAGCCGGTGGACGGGCCCGAGGAGCCGCAGGTCCCCGTCATCCAGTTGTTCGGCCGCACCCGTGAAGGGAAGAGCATCGCCGTCGAGTACTCCGGCTTCAAGCCGTATTTCTTCGTCGTCGCGCCGCCGCAGGCCTTGCGGGGAGCGTTCGCCCGCGACAAGCAGGTCGTCTCGTTTGAGGACGTGACCTTGGAGGTCGAGGGCCGCCTGACGCCCTGCGCCCGCGTCACCCTTCGCCAACCGTGGAAGACGCCGGAATACCGGGAGAAGGCCCGCAAGTTTGGGTCGACCCCACTCGAGGCCGACATCCCGTTCCAACATCGGTTCATCTACGACATGGACCTCGGCGCCGCGGTCCGAATCATCGGGACGCCGGCCGATCCGGCCGGGCGCTACACGACGGAACTCTTCGTGGTCGCGGAACGTTTCGAACCCTGCGACCCGTTCCGGCCCGCCCTGCGGATCCTGAGCTTCGACATCGAGAACTCGATCCGGGACGGACATATCTTCTGCATCGGGGTCGCGTACCGCGAAGGCGGCGAGATCAAGACCCGCATCCTCACCGGGAACGAGAAGGAGATCATCGAGCGGTTCGTCAAGCTCATCTGGGAACTCGATCCGGACATCATCTCCGGCTACAACATCGACGGATACGACCTGCCGGTCCTGGTCGAGCGGTCCGCGAAGCACGGCATGCAGCGGCTCCAGCTCGCGCGGGACCACTCCTCCTTCTTCCACCTGGGGGAGCGGTTCTGGCGGCTCGACGGCCGCATCCTGACGGACGTCTGGTGGGCCGTCCGGGCAGAGATGCGCCCGAAGCAGGAGACCCTCGACTACGTCGCAAAGCACCTGCTCGGCGTCGGGAAGCACGAGCTTCAGCGGAGGAAGATCGACGAGGAATGGGAAGCGGACCGGGACAAGGTCATCCGCTACTGCATCAACGACGCGGAGCTCTCCCTGAAGATCCTCGAACGCGTGCGGAGGATCGAGAAGACGCTCGACCTCGCCGCCGTGAGCAAGCTCCCCTTGGAGGACGTCCTCCACGGCCGCACCTCGAATCTGATCGACTCGATCCTGATCCGCGCCGCGGACCGCGCGCACGTCGCGGTGCCGATGATGAAGATGCGCGGAGGCCGCGTCGAGCAGATCGAGGGCGGGTACGTGCACAGCCTGCAGCCCGGCCTGTACGAATGGGTCATCTCCCTCGACTTCCGGGCGATGTATCCGTCCCTGATCATCGAGAACAACATCTGCTTCACGACCGTCTCGCCGAACGGCACGATCGCAAGCCCGACGGGGGCGAAGTTCCTCGCCGCCGACGTGAAGAAGGGCCTCCTCCCGGTGATCCTCGCGAACCTGATGAAGGACCGGCAGGAGGTCCGCACGCGGATGAAGGCCGAGACGGACCCGCAGATGAAGGAGTTCTACGAGGGCCTCCAGGCCGCGATCAAGATCTTGATGAACGCCTTCTACGGCGTCCTGGCCTCCTCGTTCTACCGGTTCAACGACCCGAAGGTCGGGGCCTCGATCACGGCCTTCGCCCGAGACCGGATCAAGGGCATCATCGGGGAGCTCGAGGCGGAGCAGGTGAAGGTCGTCTACGCCGACACGGACTCCGTGTTCTTCCAATCGCCGTCCCCAGGCCCGGAGGAATCTCTCGCCTTCGCCCGGAAGACCGCGGAGCGGTTCTCCCGAGGCCGCATCTCGATGGAGGTCGACAAGATCTACGAGACCCTCTTCAGCCACGGGCGGAAGAAGCGGTACGCGGGCAAGGTCGCGTGGCCGGAGGAGATGCGGAACGAGATGGTCGTCCGCGGCTACGAGATTCGGAGGACAGACGCGTTCGACCTGCAGAGCGAGGCCCAGGGCCGGGTGTTCGAGAAGATCTTGGACCGGGACCAGGACGGCTCGATCGCCTTGGCGAAGCAGATCGTGGCGGAAGTCCGCGCGGGGACGCCGACACTGGACGACCCGGACCGGGATCCGATCGAAGCGCTCGTGATCTCCCGGACGGTCAAGGAGGAGAATCGCTACGTGAACCCGAACTCCATGAGCAACGTGATCGCGGCGCGAAAGCTCGAGGAGATGGGCGAGGAGTTCATGCCCGGGATGAAGGTCTCTTGGATCGTGACGGACTCGAAGAAGAGCCCCATGGAGGTCGAGCCGTACGTGTCCGGCCGTCCCTTCGACCAGCGGCCGGATTGGGAGTACTACGCGCGGCGGGTCGCGCAGACCCTCGCCTACATCACCGAGGTCTACGGCTGGGACGAGAAGGCGCTCTTCACCGGGACCCAGCCGGCCCAACAGAAATCCCTCGATAGCGGGGACTTCGCCGAACACGAGACCCCTTCGGAGGGCCCGCGAAGGGCCGAGAAGAAAATGACGCTCGAGGATTACTTCTGAGTGGTGTCATGGCCCCGACGGACGCCCTGTGTCGATTCTGCGGGTGGGAGGGTCCGAACCCGGTGCGGGACGCCCATGGCAATTTGTTCTGCCCGAGCTGCGGACGCCCGGCCGATTACCGTTTGGTCGTCGAAGAATTGAAACGGCAGGGACTCTGGAAGGCCTAGGATGCCCCGCCGAGCGCCGCGGGTGATCGCTGTCGGAGATGCCATCGTCGATCGGATCACGCCGCCGATGCCCCCTCTCCCCCGAGGGGATTTCCAGGGTCACATCGAGGCCTTCGAGACGCTCCCGGGAGGCAATGCGACGAACTTCGCCCTCCAGATATCGCAGCTCGGTGCGAAGACAGCCTTCGTTGGCGTCCTCGGACGGGACGCGAACGGAGACCTGCTCCGGCAGGCCTACCGCCGCCACGGCGTGCGCGCGATCGTGCGGACGGAAGCGGGACGGCCGACCGGGGCCACGGTCGCTCTTTCATGGACCGGCGGAGGCCGTGCGCTGATCACCTCGCTCGGAGCGAACGGCGCGTTCCGTCTCTCCGACATCCCTCCGAAGGCCCTCAACGGCAACGACCACCTTCACCGCGCGGGCTTCTGGTGGACCCCGCGACTCATGGGTCGGCCCACGGCCCAGCTCTTGGCGAGGGCGCGTCACGCCGGCGTCGGGACCTCGCTGGACATGTCGACCGATCCGCACGGCTGGACGGACGCTCGGATCAAGGCGGCAAGGATGGCCCTCCCGTTCGTCGACACGTTTTTTGGAAACGAGGTCGAGGTCGCGGCGCTCGGAGGCGAGTCGTCGCCCTTCGAAGCGGCTGAGAGAATTCTGGAATTGGGAGCAGGGGAGGTCGTGATTCACCGAGGGAAACGCGGGTCCGCTCGTATTGCTTCCGACGGCGTCACGAAGATGCGGGCGTTCTCCGTGCCCGTCGAGAATCCCACGGGTTGCGGGGACGTCTTCAACGCCGCCTACGTCTACGCGCGGCTCCTCGACGATCCGGTGTCGACGGCCATGCGTTTCGCGAATGCCGCCTCGGCGCTCCATATCCGCGACCGTCGCCGACCGTATCCCACGATCTCCGACGTCCGCCGCTTCTTGGCCTCGCGATCCGCCCAGGTCTAGGTAGATTTTCACTTTCACCCATCCCTCTCTGCGGTCTGCGTTGATATCCGAGGGCTTCGTTGGAGAATCGTGGCCCTCGCCTCCGCTCGTCCGCACTCCCCCGTGCCGTCCGAGGCGTGGGCCATGTTGGGCCGGACGGATCTCGAAGCGTCCACCTGCTGGGACTTCCCGACCCAGTCGGACGGGCACCTGAAGGCGGGGGATGCGGCTTTCAACGGCGTGACGCCCGCCCGGTGCGCGGAAAATTTGGTCCGGCGGTACGCGCGACCTGGCGATCTCGTTGTTGATCCAATGGCCGGCTCCGGCACGATCGGAGATGTGGCCCGATCGCTCGGCCGACGCGCAATCTCCTTCGACTTGACGCCGAAGCGGTCCGATATCCTCCGCGCGGATGCAAGGGCCTGGCCAATCCCCGATGGGATGGCGGCGCTCGCGGTGATCGACTCGCCGTACTCCGACAACCTGGCCTACGGGCGAGATCCGCGATGCCTCGGACGGATCTCATGTCGCGATTCCCGATTCTACGATGAAATGCGACGGGTCGCGGTGGAAGCTTTTCGTGTCCTACAGTCGGGAGGCGTCCTCGGGTGGATCATTGCCGACGAGTACCGCGGTGGATTCTACACTCCGGCGGGGTTCCGGTTGCTGAACGTCCTCACCGAGTTGTTCGAACCGGTGGACACCGTCGTCTTGGTTCGGCATCACGATCGATCGGCGTCGCCGATGTGGGAGCATCGGGCGCGTCGGTTCAACTTCTACCTTCGCGGTTTCAAGTACCTGTTCATTCTACGAAAACCGGTTGGGAGTTCGGGAGGTTGAGCATGGAGCAAATGGCGGAGTGGACGAGCGGCACGTCGCGGGAGATTGTAGCGGCCCTTCGAGAACGGATTCGTCCGGCGGTCTCGCGTCGCCGGGACCGGATCGAGGAGCATGTGGGGCGGTACTGGATTTCTTGGCGAAGTCGGAAACGCGATCGGGTGTTCGCGGAGGTCCGAGCTTTGCGAGGCCGGGTGCAGGTGTTCATCCTGCCTGGTCCTCGCGACCTGCGAGACGCCAAAGGACTCGCACGGCGCGCCCCTCGGACCCAAGGTTGGGGATGGTTCCGCTCTCGGATCGAGGTGTCGTCGCTGGACAGCGTTGAGCCGGCGGCCCGGCTCATCGTTCAGTCATACGAGCGCCTCGTGCGTCGAGAGAATGGTCGGCGCGAACCTCGCGCGACGCGCGTCGCGCAAGACCTTTAATATCCCCCGGGCTTTGGCGCAGCGCTTTCACGACCCTGGTCGGGAGATGTACCTCCGGGCGAATCCGAAAATCCAGGGGGTAGGGCGATGGCCGAAGAAACACCTAAGGCTCCGGAACCGGAGCTCACGATCGGCGGCGAGGAGGCGAAAGCCCCGGCGCGGCCCCGAAACCTCTACGGGTATGTCAAGAAGGCTTGGAGGGAACCGGACCGCGGCGTCGTCCAAGAGACGCATTTTCAACGGATGGTCGAATGGCG
>VBLT01000143.1 GCA_005878615.1 Methanobacteriota archaeon | reverse complement strand
GAGTCCGGGCACAGATGGAGGTGGACGTTCGAGCCTCGCGGCGCGACCGTGACCCAGTGCGGGAACGCCGTCACCACGCGGAACCCGAGCTTGTCCTTCCAGAACTTCGTGGCCCGCTTCTCATTCCGTACGACGACCGCCACCGTCTCGAACTTGAGCATGGCCGCGGGAATTCGGGCGGGCCGGATAAGCTTGCGTGGGCCCAGCGATGCCGAAGCCGCTAAGACGGTTCACGACATCCCGTCCCCCGAGGCGAGGCGATCCTCCGGACGAGATTCACGGAGCTCGTGGGCTGCAAGGTCCCGATCCAGCAGGCGGGTATGGGGGACGTCTCTTCCCCTCGACTGGCCGCCGCAGTCGCGGATGCCGGCGCCCTCGGGATGGTTGGATTGACCAATGCGCCCCTTTCCTGGCCTCGTCGACGACGCGACCGGAAAAGTCGACCCGGAGTTCGCGGGAGTCGTCGAAGCGGCTGCCTCGCGGGCCCGCGTGGTCGATTTCTTCTATGGGGACCCGGACCCCGCGCTCGTGGATGCCGTCCATGCCGGAGGCGCCCTCGTGTCGTGGCAGGTCGGCTCGCGCGACGAGGCGAAAGCGGCCGAACGCGTCGGTTGCGATCTCGTCGTCGCCCAAGGGACGGAGGCGGGCGGTCACGTGCGCGGCAAGATCGGCCTCCTTGCGTTGCTCGGGCAGGTGCTCGATTCGGTGCGCGTGCCGGTCGTCGCGGCGGGCGGCATCGGCACCGGGAAGGCCATGGCCGCGGTCCTCGCCGCCGGCGCTTCCGCGGTCCGCGTCGGCACGCGGTTCGTCGCCGCGGCGGAGTCGGAGGCCCATCCCCGCTACGTGCAGAGGCTCATCGCCGCGGAAGCGAAAGACACGGTCCTGACGGAAGCCTTCTCCACCGGATGGCCGGCACCCCATCGGGTGCTCCGCTCCTCCGTGGAAGCCGCGGAGCGATTCTCCGGAGACGTCGTGGGCGAGAGGATCCGCCCGTGGGCTCCCGACGAGCGGGTCCCCGTGCGGCGATTTCAAAGCACCGGCGTCACGAAGGCGAGTTACGGGACGATCGACGCGATGTCGTTCTTCGCCGGG
This sequence comes from Methanobacteriota archaeon, assembly GCA_005878615.1. Taxonomy (GTDB): domain Archaea; phylum Thermoplasmatota; class Thermoplasmata; order RBG-16-68-12; family RBG-16-68-12; genus RBG-16-68-12. The sequence continues at coordinate 7,221 of VBLT01000143.1, read as the reverse complement.
GAATCCGTGGACGGCGTGAAGGACGTCTTGTCCGCAGCGGAGATCGTCCGCGAGCTGGCCGGCGGGGCGGAGAATCTGTTGCGCCCGATGAGGAAGTGAGTCGGCTGGTTACGGGCTCGGTTCGCTCTGCCGCAGTCGTTCGAGGTAGCTGTCGACGGGGTTGAAGACGATGAAGAGCCATCGCGAGGGAGCGGTGCAGGATCCTCTACCGCTTTCGATGGCTTCGCGGTCCCCGTCCTCGTCGGTAGTCGCGTTCCATGGCCGCGCCAAACCGCTTCCACGCGACGAGTGTTGAGGCCTCCCGCTGCGCCTTGGTAGGCTGCTTCAGTCCCGAGATCCGCGGTCGGCGCCGCCATCGAAGATCGAGCTGGGTTCGGCCGTTCGGTAGGTTCGTGAGGATGTAGTCGGCCGTCACGTCGGCACGGCTCGCGATCCCGTCCATGTGCCATCGGTTCGGCGGACGCAGGGTGACGACATCGCGGTTCCAGAGCCATCCTTCCTTCGTATCCTCGAGATCCTCGAAGACGACGCGACGCGCGGACCGTTCGATGATCCGTCGCTCATACTTTTCTCCCTCCAGGCGCCCGTCGTCGGGTGTGTAGTCCGTGCACCAGGCGAAGGCATAGTCCATGGGAACTCGGAAAGCAACTTTGATTCGGAATTCCGGCCCCGGCAGAGACGGTCGCTTCCTCGCGTTTGTCATGAGACGCCTCCCGAAGGATTCGGACCGCGAAACGCTGAACTCAGATAAGTCTTGCCTTCGGATCGCGAGAGAGTTTATTCCTCGACTGGATGTAGCCGCCGCAACCATGATCGAACGAATCGATCCTCCGGCGCCCGGTGGGCCTCCGTACTCGGGACTCGTCGTCGCGGGGCCTCTCGTCTTCGTCGCGGGTCAGGTTGGTTCCGATCCTCGGACCGGAGCGGTTCCCGCAGGCGTAAAGGCCCAGACCAGGTCGTCCTTTCGAACATCGAGGCGAAATTGAAGAAGGCGGGGTGCGGCCTCAAGGACGTTGTCAAGTCGACCGTCTTCCTCGCGGACATCCGTGGGTTCGAGGAGATGAACGACGTCTACCGGGCGGCCTTCGCTCCGCATTTCCCCGCGCGTTCTACGATCGAGGCGCGGCTCGCCCGTCCAGAGTTCCTCGTCGAGATCGAAGTCATCGCGTACCGCCCGGAAGGCCCCGGTCGCACCTGAGGACCGGTTCAGTCGGCCGACTCGTCCTGGGCCGACCACTCCCATGCGGAGAGCTCCGCGGGGGCCTGACGATCGCGGTGCTTCGCCTTCCAGCGGTCGTAGGCGTCCGTCTCCCGTCGGTTGATCGCCGCGAGCCGCTTCGCGTCGTCGCCGGAGACGGCGACCCCGGGCATGTGGCGGAGTTCTCCGATCACGTACTGGAGGTCCCGCATCACGTCCGCCAGGCGGGACGGCACCTCGTCGAGCCAGGTCTCCAGTCGCTTGTCGCTCCCCTTCACGTTCTTGAAGATGCCCGTCGTCGCGGGGCCGGTCACGTTGAAGAGTTTCTGGAGGAGCCGCTCCCGCAGCGCCGCCTCGTTGTTGAAGCTCGCGACGCCGTGGTAATACCGGTACAAGTTGGAGGCCACCTGGTCCGGGGCGCTGTCCAGGAGGCGGTGGAGCCCGCCGATCGCGAGGAACCGCTCCCACGCGTCCACCGGGAACGCATCGACGGAGGAGGCCCACGTCCGCAAGGCCTCCGCGCTCGGCTCGGAGTTGATCCCCTGGCGGACGAGCACGATGCGCCGTTCGAGGCTGTCGAGGTGCTCGGACAGCTCCTGGTGGAGTTCCCAAAGGGCGAATCCGAAGTGGCGTCGGACCTCCGCGCGCCGCAGCACCTGCTGCACCGCTTGCGTGAGGAAGACGACCTCCATCGTCACCGCGGTCGGGACGACCAGCTCGACGGGGGCGTGCACGATGGCGAACAAGGTGTAGGCGATCGGAGGGACGGAGGCGACTCCGACGACGAGCCAGAGTGGTAAGCCGGTCACACGTCGCCGCATGGCCCGCGCCGGACTTCTCGTAGGACCTTTAAGGTTCCGGAAACGGCGATGAGTGTGAGAAAGGCGCCATGCCGGCCGTGGTTGTTCGATTTCGCTCACGAGTCGACATCGACAACCGTCGTGTCCTTGGTGTCGGCGGCGCCGCGGCGGTGCCCGGTCCGCCGGCCTATCGGTACGCGGTGAGGACGATGCCCATCGCGCTCATCGCGATCGCATGCTGCACTTGCGTGAGGGCGAACGCGGTGCTGGATTGTTTCGTGAACAGGAGGCCCGGCGCGCTCGGCAGCAGGATGAAGGCGAACCAGATGATCAGGGCCACCTCGATCCCGTCCCCGACGGACGTGGCGCCCGCGACGCCGATCACCCATCGGAGGAACGTCGCTCCAATGAATGAGATGACCAGGGCCGCGACAAATCCCGGCGCGGGATTCCCGAGTTGCTCCTGCTTCAATCCGAGGGCCGCCATCCACCGCCGTCCGAAGACCGGCGGCGAAAACCAGATCGCCCCGATAATCCACGCGCTCACGCCCGCCAGCACGATTGCAATCCAGTTGAAACTCGACACGTCAAAGGATACCATGGCTGCCCCCCTCGGCGCCGGGCACGGCGGGGACGGCCATATGCGCCTTCCGGTCCGCGGGGTTCCTGGCACTTAAGTAATTCGGACGCCCATCGTCGGCCATGCCCGCGAAGGGGAGGGGCAAGCCCGCGGACCGCACGGAGGCCACGGAGATCGTCGTGCGGATCGCGAGCGACAAGACGCGGGAATTCGAGGCGATGTTCGAGGCCGAGGAGATCCCGATCTGGGACGACTTCACTCGCCGCGGCCGGTTCTTGGAGTGTCGCCTCGTGCGCGTTCAAGGCGGGTCCGAATCCCGTCCTGGCATCCAGGACTACATCCTCCACGTGATCGCCGCGGACCACCAGGCCCACGAGGAGCACGACAGCGATCCTCGATTCCAGGCGTTTCTCGAGAAGGCCCAGCGGATCCAACCGCGTCCGCCGTTGGTGTGGTTCGGGGAGACCGTCTTCGAGCGCCGGGGCTGAATCGGCCTCGAAAGGCCACCCTTTACATACGCGTCGCGAATGGCGGGCGCATGACGACGGTCCTGCTCCAGACGACGATGGGCGACGTGAAGATCGAGCTCTTCGACGAAAAGATGCCGATCACCGCGGGGAACTTTCGGAAGCTCGTCGAGAAAGGGTTCTACAACGGAACGATCTTCCATCGCGTGATCCCGAATTTCATGATCCAGGGCGGGGATCCCGAAGGGACCGGAATGGGTGGCCCCGGCTATTCGATCAAGGATGAACTTCCGGCCGGAAACGCGAATGTCCGCGGCTCGATCTCGATGGCGAATGCGGGCCCGAACACCGGTGGCAGCCAGTTCTTCATCAACGTCGTGGACAACCGCCGGCTCGATCCGAAGCATCCCGTGTTCGGCCGCGTGGTCGGCGGCATGGACGTCGCCGACGCGATCTCCCGGACGCCCAGGGACGGCGACGACCGCCCTCGCACGAAGGTCACGATCCGCAAAGCCAGCATGATCTCCTGAGGGAGCCGCGCTTTCCCAAGGCCCGCGGAACTACACCTTCGTGGCCCGCGTCATCAGGAAATCCTGGCGGACGACGTTGCCGTCGAAGTACTGTCCCACGAGCGCATCGTACTCCCGACGGAACTGAGCGAGGCGGGCCGGGTCTTCCTTGAGGGATTTGAGCAGGCGGACGACGGGCCCGCCGCTCTGTTCGATCATGCGACGGTAGTGCTGCGGGCTGAGGGCCTGCGTGATTTGGATCGAGCGATCGAAGACGACATCGCGCACCGCCCCCCCGAGCCGCTTCAGGACGATGTTCGGGTCCCCCCATTGGTGCGGGGGCGCGGGCTTCGGGTCCGGCGGCGAAGGCAGGTAGCTTGCGGTCAGGGCGAACATGCGGCCGATCATCAATTCCGGAGGCCACGTGTTGAATGCGATCCGGCCGCCGGGCTTCAGGACCCGCAGCATCTGGCCGATCGCGACCTCGGGACGCGGGGCGAAGATGTGGGCGAACTGGCTCAGGACCACGTCGAACTCGCCGTCCCGAAACGGCAGATCTTCCACGTCGCCTTGCTTCCACGTGATGTCGTCGAGCTCGGCGATGGCCGCGTTCTCCTTCGCCACCGTCAGGAGTTCCGGCGTCAGGTCGAGGCCGGTGACACGCGCCCCGGCTCGCCGCGCGGTGATCGCCACGACTCCGGTGCCGCAGCCCGCGTCGAGGAGATTCTGTCCCGTGCGGACCCCCGCGAACGCAACGAGCTTCGCGGCGGACGGAGTCGTCGTCATCGCGAGCGGTGCGAACGACTTCCAGTTCTCACGCTGGGCCGCCTTGAAGGCCTCGAACGGGTCGGCGGTCATGATTTCTCGGAGGCGGGGAGCGCGCTGGGCTTGATAACGCTTCGGCCTCGGCCGCCCTCAGATCGTCTAGGAGATCGCGATTTCCCCCGACGTGATCGTCCCGGAGATCTTCACCCCGGTCGAGAGTTCGATGGAGAACGTATCTTTGCCCACGCCCGGGTTCGCGAGGTCCTGCAGGACAATCCGGAACTGGCCGAACGCTCCGGCAATGAATCCGGTCCCCTCGATCGTCGCGGTCGTCCCGTCGAAGACCGCGGACCCGATAAACGCGGACTGGAAGACCAACCCCATCGTCGGATCGACGAAGGCGACCTTCCCGATCTGATCGTCGTTCGCGAAGATCGAGAACCGCGCCTCGTTGCCCGAATCGTCCGTGACGGTCCCGTGCCCGTCCCCCTTGTGGCCGCCGTGGCCATGCCCCACCGACAAGGTCACATCAAACGCCGCGGTCGCGTCGACGTCGAGGAGCAGCGGATTGCCGGAGACCTCTCCGAAGGTGAAGGCCGTGACGCTGTAGAGCGTGTCACCGGCCTTCGGCAGGCCGATGTGCGAGAGGGGGACGTCGATGACGAAATTCCCCTTCGCCCGGTCGAGGCTCCCGGACTCGGAGTGCTCCGCGGGATACTCGATGATCTTGCAGTTCTGCGGTGTCGTCGTCACGCAGCCGTTGCCCGGGATCCCTTTCGGACTCGCGGACGTCCCGGTCCCCGAGAAGAACGTCGGATCGCCGCCGGAGACGGAGCGAGCTCCCGTGTAGAAGATCCGGTAGCTCGTCTCGCCCCCGTCCCCGACCGAGAGCGCCGTCCAGCGGGTGAGCCAGACGATCCCCGTGCTCCCGGCCGGCGGCTGGAGGGAGGCGGCGTTCGCAACGCGCATCCGCACGCGCAGAGTGTCGGCATTGGGCTGACTCAGTTCCGCTGCGGTGAGGTCCATTGACGGGACGTTCGGTCCCGGGCCGCGCACTGGCGCGTAATGCGGCGCTTGCGCATCGCCCTTCGGATCCGAGACCGGGTTGTGCGGGACCGGCCGGGAGATGGTCGAGCCGAAGACGCCTGGGCCGGCGACCTGGCGCGCGACGAAGAGGCTCGCCCCGTGATGCTGGTTCGTCGTGTCATCGTAGACGATCTGGGCGGCGCCACTCGCGTCGACGGTGACCGAGAAGAAGTCCGCCATGCTCCGGTCCCCGTTGCTCGTCGTGCAGCCGAGCCCTTCCTGGCAAATCTGCCCGAAGTGCATCGGGTGCTCCGTCGCGCGGACCTGGTAGATCGGGGAGCTTCCCGGAGCCGTGAAGTTAAGCCGGACCTGGGCCAGGTACACGTCCCACGGGACCGCCGTCGCGGCGATGCGGTCCGAGAACCACGACGGGAAGGAGCCCGGGTCCCCTCGGACCGCGGTGCCGTACCAGACGAGGTCGACAGTCCCCGCGGCGCCGCCGACGATCCACGGCCAGACGTTCGTGTTCGCGGGGTCCCCGTTCACCTGCAACGGCGCGGTCCAGGTGTGGCCGCCGTCGGAGGATCCGCTCACGTACACGTTGTGGTCGTTCGCGTCGACCCAGGCCGCGTAGACATTCCCCGCGAGGTCGACCGCGGCGTTCGCGAAGAGATCGCCTACGGACCCGCCCGGACTGGTCGGCGCGGCGAGTTGGTTGAAGTGGAGTCCCGTCCGCTGTCCGGGGTTCACGTGGCCCGTGACCAGGGTCACATGGTCGCCGCCGATGCAGGGCAGGTACAGGTTGCGCAAGACGGGGTCGAACTTGGTCTGTCCGCAGGTCGATCCCGGCGCCACGAAGAGCTTGTCCGACGCGATCGAGAAGACGAGGCCTCCGGTCAGATCCGAAGATCCCGTCGACCCTGGCGAGCTGTAGACCTGGATGCCGCCCGCGAGCTCGTGGACCGTCAGGAAGATCGTGTTGTCGCCGGCGCCGGAGGTCGCGCCGTTGTCCACGGCGAACCATTGCCTGTCTTGGGCCGGATCGACAGCGAGCGGGTTCTTCTTCCACGTGTTCCCGCCGTCGTTCGACACCGCGACGCCGAGGTTCACGAGGCCCTCCAGGTCCACGAAGTAGGCGAACCCCTGATCGTCCGTGACGATGTCCGTGTCGCCGCCTCCCGGAGGCGGGTCCGGCCTCGCCTCGATCGGCGAGACGATGTGGAAGGAGTCCCCGCGATCCGTCGAGCGGTGGACGAAGCTCTGCGACGTGGACGTCCCCCACGGCCCGGATTCCCATAGGTTACCGTCCTTGTCGACATGGATCATCGGCTCTCCCTCTGTCCGGATGGGATCGGCGACGATGCTCGGTCCCACCACCAGGCCGCCGGTCGGGCGCGTCGGGTTCGGCGTGGGCGGGCCCGGAGTGAACGTGAGGACCGCCGATCCCGAGTAGCCGGAGTTCACGACGAGGAAGGGTACGACGCGGACCTCGTAGACGCCGGGGACGGGGAACAGGAGGAAGACCGCTTCGGAGGTGGTGCCTCCCGAGGCGGACGAACCGACGAGGGTGCCGCCCGAGTTGTACACGTACAGGTCGAAGTCGTTGTCACTGGACGCCCAGGTGATCTGGATGCTGACGCCGCCGGAGTGGAGGGTCCAGAAGTTCGACGGGATGTCGATCGTGAGGGCGAAATGATCGCACACGAGATTGCCCGGGTCGGCGGGAGGGCATTGCTCCGGAAGCGCGGTCTCCGCGGCGAGGTAGGACGCGCCCGTCCACGAGATGGACGGATTCGCCGCCGAGACCGTGCCGCCCCCAGGAGTCGCGGCCGCCGCGGGAGCGGAGACCGCTGAGAAGACCAAGACCATTGCGGCA
>VBLT01000142.1 GCA_005878615.1 Methanobacteriota archaeon | reverse complement strand
CGAAGCCCCAGCCCCCGTGCGGCGGCATGCCGTACCGGAACGCCTTGAGGTAGAAGTCAAAGTTCTCGACGTTCAGGCCTTTCTCTTTCATCCGCGTGACCAGGACGTCGTATCGGTGCTCTCGCTGCCCCCCGGAGGCCATTTCGTCGCCTTTGTACTCGAGGTCGAAGGAGCGACTAGCGTCGGGATCGTCGGGGTCAGCCATCACGTAGAACGGCTTGATTGAGGTCGGATAGCCGGTCAGGAAATAGATCTCGTGGCCTTCCTTCGCGAGGCTCTGTCCGAGGAGCTTCTCCGATTCGGTGTCGATGTCGTCTCCTTCGCGGAGCCGTTTGCCCTGGCCCCGGAGGATCTCGAGCGCCTCCTCGTACCGGACGCGCTTGAACGGGAGCTTCGGGCGGACCGGTGAGGCCCCGAGGAGTTCCAGTTCGGCCTTCCCGCCTGCGCGCACTCGGTCGATCGCATGGTCCACCGCCCCTTCGAGGAATCCCAAAACGTCCTCCTGACCCTCAATCCAGGCGACCTCGCCGTCGAAGGACTCGAACTCGGTCACGTGGCGGACCGTGTCGGAAGGCTCGGCGCGGAATGCCGGCGCGATTTCGAAGACGCGGTCGAGGCCCGTCGACATCAACATCTGCTTGTAGAGTTGCGGGCTCTGACTGAGGTACGCCTTCCGGCCGAAGTAGTCTGTCTGGAAGAGCGTGGCGCCTCCCTCCGCCCCGGCCCCCGCGAGTTTCGGCGTCTGCACTTCGACGAAGGATTGCCGCTCGAGGTAGTCCCGGAAGGCCGACGCCACGATCGCGCGGATCGAGAAGATCGCGCGCCGCTCCGGCTTCCGGAGATCGAGGGTGCGGTTGTCGAACCGGGTGTCCATATCCGCGCCGACCTTGTCCGCGACCGGGAGGGGCAGAGGCGCGGCGGCGGGGCTGAGCACATCCACCGCCTTCGCGACCAGCTCCCATCCGTTCCGGACCTGGCGGTTCGGCTGGACGGTCCCGCGCGCCGCGATGACGCTTTCCCGGACGATCTTGGAGGCCCGCGCGAACAGCTCCGCGTCCGACTTCTTGACCGTCACCTGGAAGGTCCCGGCCCGCTGGCGCACGATCAGGAAGGCGATGCCGCCGAGGTTCCGGACGTCCTCCGCCCAGCCCGCGAGGGACACGTCCTTCCCATGGTCGGCGGGGCCGATGGACGTGAAGGCGCGGAAAAGGTCGGCCACGGAATTGCCGAGAAGGAGGACGTCTAATAAAGGATGCGGTGGACGCGAGGCCTCACCGGAGGATGGGCAACTTCTCCTTCGCCCGAGCCGCCTCTTTCTCCTTCTCGCCGGGCTCCTGCGGCACGAACTGCACATGCGGATAGGCGAATTGCACCCGCGGTTCCGCCATGATCTTCTCGTAAATCCGTTTCACGAGGCGCGTCCGGTAGCTGCCCTTCGCGAAGACGGGGCAGAAGTAGAGGAGCGTCAGCTCGATCGACGACGCGCCGAACGCCCATCCGACCTTGGGTTCCTCGGCCATGTAGTCCGCGAGGTCCGCGAACTCGTATTTGGATCGGAGGTGCGCGCGGTTCTCCCGCATCATCGGCCCGACGGTCTCCTCGGCGACTTCCAGGATCAGTCGTTCCGCGAGCTTCATGTCGCTCTCGTAGGTCACGTTGATGACGATCTGATCCCAGACGAATGGCGTGTCCTTCGTGTAGTTGAAGACGTTCGACTTGATGACGAAGCTGTTAGGGACCGTGACGTACCGGCCGGTGAAACTGTCCCCGTAGAGGACGCCCCCGAACTCGCGGAGCGTCGTGTTCATCGGGGTGATTTCGACGATGTATCCGCGGGTGTTGTTCAGCTCGACGCGGTCGCCGAGCTTGTAGAGGCCCATGACCGTGACGACCATCCAACCGACGATGTTGAGGAGCGGCTCTTGCATGACGAAGACGAAGGCGCCGAGGAAGACGCCGGTCCCGATGGCCCCGAACTGCGATGCGCCGCTGCCGAGGGTGACGAAGAGGACGAGGGCGAGGGCGGTCGCCCACACGACGTAGGAGACGATCTGGAAGTGGGCGAAGATGTCCGCCTCGTACTTCACGTGGGAGCGAAGGGCCGCCCGGAAGACGGGCCGGAGCAACTCGAGGAGCGCCTTCGTGGCGATCAGAATCGGGACGACGATGATCCACGGACTGAACTGGTGGAGGTAGCTCGCGTCCCCGGCCGGGAGGCCTGCGACTTGGAAGACGCCCCCGAGGAGCAGCAGCGTCACGATCACGACGATCGTGAGGGTAAGCCAGAAGAGGGCTCTCGCTTTCCTCCAATTGGCGGATCTCACAGACCTTGTCCAGCGGTCCGCGGTTTATTTAAGGCCGGTGTCGAGGTTATCAGCCCTGAAAGGCCGGCGCGCACGGCGGCCTTCCAACCAAAGCTTTTCATGGGGCCGCGGTGGTCGCCGCGACGAGGCGGGAATCTCACGGCCGAGCCGGTCATCGACGTTCGCGGGCTCACGAAGCACTACGCGGACATCAAGGCGGTCGATGGGATCTCCTTCGAGGTCGAGAAGGGCCAGATGTTCGCCCTCCTCGGGCCGAACGGCGCCGGCAAGACGACCACGGTCGAGATCCTCGAAGGGTTGCGCGACCCAACCTCCGGGGAGGCCCGCGTCCTCGGCGTAGACGTCCGGAAAGGGTACAGGAAGATCCGGAACCGGGTCGGCGTCCTGCCGCAAGATTTCGAACCCTTCGACCGCCTGAAGCCGAGGGAGGCGGTCGCTTACTGGGCCAAGCTCTTCGACCGCACCTTGACCAAGGAGGAGGTCGCGGGCCTAATCCGGACCGTTGGATTGGCGGACCGCGCGGACACGCTCGCGATGAATCTCTCCGGCGGCGAGAAGCGCCGCCTCGGCATCGCGATGTCCCTCGTCGGGAAGCCGAAACTCGTCTTCCTCGACGAGCCGACGACAGGCCTCGATCCGGGCGCGCGGCGGGAGCTGTGGGGGCTCATCCGGCAGCTGAAGAGCGAAGGGACGACGATCCTCCTGACGACGCACTACCTCGATGAGGCGGAACAGCTGGCGGACGACGTCGCGATCATGAACCACGGCAAGATCGTCGCGCGCGGATCCCCCGCGAACCTCATCACGCAATTCGGTGCCGGAGCCGTCATCGTCCTCGCCGGGGCTGGGGACGCCGGCCTGCAGGCCGTGAGCCAGCGAGGGGTCGATGCGGAGCTGAACGGCTCCGACGTCTGGGTGCGGGTGCCAATCGCGAGCGACATGCGAGGCATGCTCGAGAAACTCGCGGCGATCGACACGCCGGTGACGGAAATCTACACGAAACGCGCGAGCCTCGAGGATGTGTTCCTGAAGGTCGTCGGGGCGCGAATGCAGGAAGGGGTGCTCGCCGCGTGAGCCGAATCCTGGCGGACGTGTCGGCGTTCGGGAAGATGTACCTGCGCTCGCGGGTCGGGACCTTCTTCGCCCTCGCCTTCCCGATCATCCTCATCCTCCTCTTCGGCGCCATCTTCAGCTCGTCCGGCTCCCCGCAGGTCCCTCTGTACGTGCAAAACAAGGACTGCCACCCGGACTGCACGCCGGCCTCGCTCGCCTTCGTCGAGGCGCTGAACAATACGACCCTCATCACGTATCAGGGGATTCCCGAAAACGCGATCTTCCAGGACTACATCCGTCAGCACTCGATCAACGTCGCCCTCCAGATTCCGAGCGGGTTCCAGGAAACCCTCGTCAGCGCCGGGTCGGGGAACGCGAGCGCCCAGGTGCACGTCCTTCTGGCCGGGGATCAGACACAATCCTCGTATGGCATCGCCTATTCCGCGGTCGCCGGCGTTGCGAACGGGTTCAATCTGAAGATTGCGAACGCGACCAAGGTCGTCGATGTCGCGCAAACGGAGTTCGCCGTCCGCCACTTCAGCTACATCGACCTCTTCCTCCCCGGGATCATCGGCTTCACGGTCCTCACGACCCCGCTGTTCGGCATGACGAGCATCTGCGCGGAATACCGGACGCGCCGGTTCTTCAAGCTCCTCGCCACGACGAAGCTGAGCAAGGCGCAATGGCTCGCGGGGAAGATCGTCTTCCACATCGTGCTGCTGTTCGTATCCCTCGGCCTCATGGTCCTGACGGGCATTTTCGTGTTCAAGATGCAGGCCGTCCTGACGCCGATGGCCCTGGTCCTCGTCGCCACGGGGACGCTCGAGTTCACCTCGATGGGCATGGCCCTTGGCATCTTCGTCCGCGACCCGGAGACCGGCGCCGCGATCGCCAACGCGATCGGATTTCCGATGATGTTCCTCGCGGGATCGTTCTTCCCGGTCGACGCGATGCCTTCCTTCCTGCAGACGACCGCGAGGTTCCTTCCCCTTACCTACGTCAACGAGGGGCTCCGTGCGACCATGACCTTCGCGAACGACGCGACGGCCCTCGTCGACACCCTCATCACGCTCGCCTTCGCGATCGTCTTCTTCATCGTCGCCGCGCGAGGCCTGTCCTGGAAATCGAAATGATGTATGGGGGAGGCGGTGGCTCGCTCTCTCCCTCGGATGTGGCGCGACGATGGAAGCGGAACCCGAACTCCGGTTCAGATGAATTCGGCGAACTTCGCGACCAGTTCGGGCTTCGTCTCCTTCAGGACCTTCAAGATGGCCCGCACGCTCAGCTTGTGCACGCCGACCTCCGCGAGGACCTGGATGATGTCGTCGAACTCGCGGTCGGAGAGGGTCACAAGCTTGTTCTTGGCCAGCCAGTTCCGGTAGAGGTTCTCCTCCAGTTTCGCACGCCAGCCTTTCTCATATTCCATCAAGGCGGCCTCGCTGAAGTCGCCGGCCTCGTTGCACTTTGCGAGGACCTTCCCGAGGATCATGCCGGCGAGCATGCCGTTGCCGATCCCTCCGCCGGTGATGGGATCGATCATCCGCGCGGAGTCACCGACCAGCGCGATGCCATTCCCGACGGATTTCTTGATCGGCGGGGCCGTCGAGACGCCGCCGGTCACCATGTCGAGCGGCTGCGCGCGGCTCATCCGCGGATCTTGGGCGATCCAACGGTCGAGGTATCCCTTGATGTCGACCCGGTTCTTGAGGCGGTCGAGCGAGACGCCGATCCCGACGTTCGCGGTCATGTCGTCCTTCGGGAACACCCAGATGTATCCGGCCGGCGCGATCGTGCCGAGCCAGAATTCGCAATAGTCCGGGAAGTCGTGGCCCGGTCCGATGTTCGTGAGGCGGTATTGGAGCGTTCCCGTGATGTCTCCGGCCTTCAAGAGGGTCTTGAATCCCGCCCACCGGCCGACCTGGCTCTCGTAGCCGTCGGCGGCGACCACGCACTTCGCCTCGATGTTCATCTCCTCCTCGAGGCGCTTCGCATGGACCCCGCGGACCCATCCATCGTCCTTCAGGATGGCCGTGGCGGTCGTCTTGAGCCAGATTTCCGCGCCGGCCTTGGCCGCCTCCTTGGCCACGGCCTTGTCGAACGCGTCCCGCTCCAGGACGATCCCGACCTCGTTCCCGGCGTGGGCCTCCTCGATCGTCAGCTCCGTGCCGTTCGGCGAGAAGATCTTCGCGCCCTTCACCTCGCGGCCGACCCATTTCTGGTCGAACGGCATCTTCGTGTCTTCGACGAAGTGGCGGGCCAGTCCTTCGCCACAGCGCACGGGGGAACCGATTTCCTGGCGTTTCTCGATCAGGAGGGTCTTGCAGCCGCCGGCCGCGGCGTAGCGCGCGGTCATCGAGCCCGAGGGGCCCGCCCCGACCACCACCACGTCGTATTGGTACGAGGACATCGGGTTGCCGGACTCTCCATCGGCAAGGGATATATCAGATTAACTCACGCAAAGGCCCGCCGGTCCGGCCGCGGCTACTTCATCGTGTGGAGCTTGTGCCCGCGGGGATAGTCGATCGCCCCGACCGGGCAGACCTTCACGCACATGCCGCACTGGGTGCAGTCCTCGTTGAAGGTCAGGTAGACCTCGTTCAGGAAGATCGCGTTCGTCGGGCACGTGCCCACGCAGGCGCCGCAGTGCATGCACAGCATGTCGTCGATCGCCATGATCCCGTTGTCGCGGACCGACGGACGGATTGAGACGACTTGCTCAGGCATGCCGGCCCCGCCACTCCTCGATCGGCACCGCGAACTTCTTCTCGATCTCTTCGCGGAAGTTCGGGCCGGTGTTGTACGCACAGAACGGGATGACCTTCCCGTCGGGGGTGGCGTAGTGGATCACGCAGCGCTTCACGCGCTCGATGTCGTAGTTGTAGTTGTCCTGGAAGTGCATGCCGCCGACGTACATCGTCGACCAGGAGAACTCCGCGGCACCGGCCTTGTCGCCCTTCGTGAACATCCGGTTCAGGATCTTCAGCATCTTGGCGAGGCCCATGCCTTCCGGCGCCTCGTCGGGCTTGAAGTGCCGCTTCAGGAGCTGGAGCGCCCTGAGCTTCGACGTGAACTTGATCTTCTTGTCCTTCGTGTCCTGCGCCAGGAGCCAGAGGTCCTCCATGAGGCCCTCCACGTCGACGAAGCGCGTGATCGGCACCGGGTCCTTCCCGTTCTCGAGGAACAGGTAGGAGGCCAGCCCGCACGCCGGGTGCGACGTGAAGGACGGCTTGGCGGTGTCCGTGAGGACGGACACGAGTTCGGAGATCGGCGCGACGAAGGGCACCGGGTACCAGTCGTCCCGCGTGAGGTATCCCGTCTGCTCCTCGAGGTCGTAGGCGAGGTCGCTGAGGGTGTACCGCAGCTTCCTCCGGTCTTCCTCGGGGATCCGCCCCGTCAGGCTGACCGGCTGGAAGTTGACGCCCTTGACGACGTCGCGGTTCTTGATCGCGTAGTTGAGGATCTCGCCCGCCTGGTCGTCGTTGAAGGAGTTGACCATCGTCGGGACGAAACAGATCGCGGGCGTCGGGAGGTTCTTCCCCTTCCGCTCGCGCACGCGCTCGATGACCTTCAGCTTCACATCCAACAGCGGCCGGCCGCGTGCCTTGATGTAGTTCTCTTCGCGCAGACCGTCGAACTGCAGGTAGATCGTGTTCAGTCCCGCCTCGGCGACCTTGTCGAAGAACCCGTCCTCGGTCGCGAGCCGGATGCCGTTCGTGGCCACCTGGACCTGGGGGAAGCCCATTTCCTTGGCGGCCTTCACGATCTCCGGGAACTGCGGGTAGATCGTCGGCTCGCCGCCGGCGAACTGGATCGCGGCGACCGGGATCGGCCGCTGCGCCCGCAGGACCGCGAATTCGTAGATGATCTGCTCAAAGGTCGGTTCGAAGACGTACCCGGCCGCATTCGCGTTCGCGAAGCAGATGGGGCACTTCAGGTTGCACCGGTTCGTCAGGTCGATGTTGCATAGACTCGTGGCGGAGTAGTGGAGGTTGCAAAGGCCGCATTCGTACGGACACACTTTGGCGTCCACGATTTGGGGGTTCTCGAGGCCGACGCCGTCGAAGGCCCAGTTCTCCGCGCGGAGGTACATTTCCGCGTCGGACCAGCACACCTCGTCGAATTCGCCGTGCTCCTTGCAGGTCTTCTTCATCTTGAGGGCGCCATCGCCGATGTAGAGCGTGGCGGGGATGACCTTCAGGCATTCCGGGCAGAGAGATCCCGTCCGGCGGGGAAGCCCCTTCTGCAGCTTCGATGGCATGGCAACCATGGCGCTGTCTTGCCGCGACTCGCGGTACATGTTTCGAACGGCGCCGCTCGCGTAGTCCGTT
>VBLT01000141.1 GCA_005878615.1 Methanobacteriota archaeon | reverse complement strand
TTCGGCGTGGTTCATGACCGGGAGACCCCCACGCTGCGGTCGATCGTGGGCCAGATCCTGGCCCTCGCAGGGGTCGCGGTCATCGCGTTCGGCGGAATCCGGGAGGTGTCTCTTCCGGGGGTCGCTCTGATGGCCTTGACCGGCTCGTCCTGGGGACTCTACTCCGCGCACGGACGTTCCGGGGGAGATCCCAGGGCGTACACATTCAACACGTTCCTCGTCCTCGCGGGCTTTTGCCTGGTCCTTATTCCCGTCGCCGAGATCGTCGCACCGGGGGCCTTGTCCATCCAGATCAGCGGGAACGGCTTGGGACTCGCCCTCTTCATGGGCATGATCAGCACCTCGCTCAGCTACGTCTTGTGGCACCTCACGTTGCGTCGGATCAAAGCCTCCCAGGGAGGGATCGTGCAGCTCGTCGTTCCGGTGCTCGCTTCCCTCATGGGAATTGGCCTGCTCGGGGAGCACGTGACCGTCACGCTGGTCCTCGGCGGCGCAAGCGTCCTGGCCGGGATCTATCTGAATCGAGTGAATCGCGGACCGCGCTGACTACGCGGCGGGCGCGATGTTCTGGTTGTGGCGCAGGACGTTCTGCGGATCGTACTTCGCCTTGATCTTCCGCAGGCGGTCGTAGCCTTTCCCATAGCTCGCCCCGACCCGATCCGCATCATCCCCGGCCGCGAAGTTCACGTAGCCGCCCTTCTCGGAGTGCGGCGCCAAGGCCGCGTAGTAGTCGCGAACCCACTTGGTGTTCGCCTTGTTCTGCGCGGGGTCGGGCCACATGCCCGCGACCACGGTGGCGAATTTGGCATCCCGATGGCCGAATGCCGTCGCGTCCGCCGGCACATCATGGACAGCCCCGTTGATCGGGTAGATGTGCATCGTCGAATTCACGACCGGGATTTTCGGCCCGTGCTCGAGATGGGCCTCGATCGCGTCGTCCGTGAGCTCGCGGACGAAGACCGCCTTCCAATAGTGCTGGATCCCGGGAGGAACGAGTCCATCGAAGGCGCCATTCAGGGCGGGATAAGGCATCGGCGCGACCCATTCGGCGACGGTCGGCGCGGCTTCGCGGAACGGGGCGAAGGCTTTCTTCGCTTCCGCCGGTTTTCCGGTCCAACAGACGACCATCGCGCAGAAGGTGTCGCCGTGGCGCTCCTCGGGGATGAACGGCAGGGGCGGCGCAATCTGCCATGCGAAGAAGGCGCCGAGTTGCCGCGGCGCGTTCGTGATGTACCGATCGTACGCCCGGATCACCTTCGGGGCGTCTTCGACCTCGAAGAACATCGGACCTCCGACGATGTCCCGGACCGGGTGCAACCGAAATTCGAAGTTCGTCACGATGCCGAAGTTCCCTCCGCCGCCTCGGAGCGCCCAGAACAGGTCTTCATGGGACTTCGGCCCGGCGGTCACGAAGGAGCCATCCGGAAGGACCACATCCGCCGAGGTCAGGTTATCGAGCGAGAGTCCGGCGCCTCGGGTGAGGTAGCCGATCCCGCCTCCGAGTGTCAGGCCCGCGATGCCGGTCGTGGAGATGATCCCTCCGGTCGTCGCGAGTCCAAAGGCATGGGTCGCGTGGTTGAAATCGCCCCACGTGCAGCCGCCCTCCGCGCGAACTGTCCTCGCGACGGGATCGACGCGGATTCCCTTCATCCGTCCCAGGTCCACGACGAGGGCGTCATCCGCGGTCCCGAAGCCGGGCACGCTGTGGCCGCCCCCTCGGACCGCGATTGCGAGACCTTCCGATCGGGCAGCCTTCACTGCCGCGATGACGTCGGCGACGCCCTGGCATCGGACGATGACCGACGGCCGCTTGTCGATCATCGCGTTATAGACTTTCCGGGCTTCGTCATACTGCTTGCTCTCCGGACCGATGACTTCGCCCCGCACCGTGCTCTGGAGTTCAGCGACCATCTTCTCGTTCAAAATGAAACACCCGCCCGGGCGCCGCACCTCTCGAATCCTATTCAAGGTTTGTGTCGCCCGACGCCCGCACGCGCTGCGCGTCTTTGACCCGGTTGGGGAGATTGAGGAAGCCGGTCCTCACGAGAGGTGCGTGTCGAACCAACGGAGGTATGCATGGAGGCGAGCCACCCGATGTTTCGGTTTGCCCCCTCGGGAGAGGTCGTGGTTCTCCTTCGGGAACAGGACCATCTCGGCCTTCTTCCCGTAATACCGGAGGGCCGTGAAGAATTGGATCGCTTCGACGTGCCAACAACGAAGGTCCTCGAGGGAGTGGACCAGGAGGAGCGGCGTCGTCACGTTCTTCACATGTCGGAGCGGAGACTTTGCCAACGTGGCCTCCTCGTCGTCCCACGGGTCCGCGCCGATCTGGTCGCGACCGAAGGATGGGCCGATGTCGCTCGTGCCCCAGAAGGTCCACCAGCTCGAGATCGAGCGGTCGGTGACCGCGGCCTTGAACCGGTCCGTCTGCGTGACGACCCAATTCGTCATGAATCCGCCGTACGAGCCGCCCGCGACCGCGAGGCGTTTCGAGTCGACAAACGGATACTTCGAGGAGGCGAAGTCCACCGCCTCCATGAGATCGAGGTAATCTCGCTCGCCATAATGGCCCCGGATGTCCGCGAAGTCTTCCGAGTAGCCGTCGCTGCCTCGCGGGTTGGTGAAGAGCACCGCATAGCCCTTCGCCGCGAACACCTGGAATTCATGGAGGTAGCTGTTGCCGAAAGCGGTCTTCGGCCCGCCGTGCACGTAGAGGATCGTCGGCACCTTCCCCTTCTTGGCGGGCCCGAGGATCCACGCATCAATCGTCGCACCATCGCTCGCCTTGAAGGTGAACGCCTCGGGCTTCCGGATCGCCAACTTCTTCCGCGTCTCTCCATTGAATTCGGTGAGCTGACGGACGTCACCGCGCAAGGCGTACAACTCCGCGGGCGCGGCGATGGCCATTGCGGTGAATACGATGCCTTTCGCGTTCGCCTGGAAGGCCTCGACGCTCCGATTCCCCCCGACGATCGTTTCGGCCTTCCGGTCTCGGACGTGCAGGGCCCTCAGATGGACCGAGCCTCCTTCGGCGACGAGATGGTAGAGTCGGTCCCCGACCCACTTGGGGTCGGAGTTCACGCCTCCCAACCGAACGTCGGAATTCAGGCCATTCTGGAGGCTCCGATCAAGATCGTCCAAGCGAGTCGGCGCACTGCCCGAGGCGCCAACCAACCAAAGGTGATTGTGCGATGCGAAGCCTCGAGGGAAGTCGTTTCCGAGGAACGCGAGTTGACCGTCGTCGGGAGACCAGGCGACGGAGGCAATCTCCATGTTGTGCTTCGTGAGCTGGCTCTTCTTCTTGGAGCCGACATCATAGATGAGGAGATCCTGGAGGTACGGGCGCCAGTCGTCCGTTTGCGCGACGTACGCGATCTGTCGTCCGGCGTGGGACCAGGCCGCCTTCGTCACATCGAACTCGCCTTTCGTGAGTTGTTTCACCTCTTTCGTTTCAAGGTCGATCAGAAAGACGTGCTTGCGGACGTTGTAGATGAAGCCCTTGTCGTTGAACCAGAAGTTGATCCGGCGAATCGTGCGGACGTCCTCCTCATCTTCGCCGACATTCGAGAGGAACAGCGCGCGACGACCGTCGGGGGACCACGCCGGGCCTTCGATCCCCTCTTTCCTCCGCAGGAGGAGGCGGGCCTCGCCGCCGTCTGTCGGGATCACGTAGAGGGAGTTGCCTTTCTCGTCTTTGCCGATGTCTCTCTTGGAGGTGAACAGGATTCGCTTTCCGTCCGGGGAGACCTTCGGGGCCGAGTCTTTCCCCGCCGTCGTGAGTTGTCTCGGCTCGCCCCCGGCAGTCGGCACGATCCACAGATTCCCTTCATACTCGTCCTTGTCGAGCAGAGCGCGGTGGACGGACAGGGCGGCGAACGATCCATCCGGGGAGAGGCTCGGTTCCGAGAGGAACGAATACGCGGCGAGGTCCTCGGGCTCAACCGGCTTGGCCATGCTAGGGCGAAATCAATGAAAACGATAAAGCTACCCGCCGCTCGAGGCCCCGGCACGTCTCCCGTCGTCAGCGCCGACGACGTTTGATCCGGTGTTCGGGTCCGACGCCGCGGCGCCGGCGGGCGCGTCTCCGAGCCGCGCGAGTGAGCCGCTTTTCCTTCTTTGCCATTGGCGGCAGGAGAGGGCCGTGCTATTTCAACGCTGCCTCTCCTGGAATCCCTGGGATGTCATCCTTCCAATCATCAACGATCTCTCCCCCGAGAAAGGCGGCGTGGAACGCACCGGGATCCCGCACATGGTCGATTCGGCAAACCCCAAACGCTAATTCTCGCCGTTCCGATGCGGAGCCCATGGCGCCGCCGTTCGCAAAGCTCGCCTACCTCTACGTCGGGACGTCGGATTTCAAGAGGGACCTGGAGTACTACACGAAGGTCCTCGGCGCCGAGGTCCTGTGGAACTACAACGAGTTCGACGCGAATGTCGCGGGTCTCCGCCTCGCCGAGGGGCCCCAATTTCTCCTTGCGGACCATCGTCCGGCCCCCTCCTGCCTCCCGCTGTTCGAAGTCAAGGACCTGAAGGCCACGGCGAAGGAGCTGCGAGCGCGAGGCTGGAAGTCGGATGGCCGCCCCGTGGAAATCCCGCCGGGCCCTTGCTATGTATTCGAGGACCCGAGCGGCAACCCGATCGGGATCTTCGAGAATGCGAGGCCGGGCCTCGTCGCGCAAGCGTTCGGCGGTACCTCGCGGGGGCGGGGACGCCGATCCTGATGGAGGAGAGCTTTGACCGAACACCCGAACGCTGCGCTCCTCCGGCGTCTCTATGAGGCGTTCCACGCGAAAGATCGTTCGACCCTCGCGGCCCTGATTGCCGCGGACGCCGTCTGGCATGTCCCCGGGTCGACACCCATTTCCGGAGCCCATCGCGGCGCCCCCGCGATTTTCGCATACTTCCAGGCGATGAGCGAGAGGAGCGGAGGCACGTTCCACGCCGATCTCGTCGATGTGCTTGGGAGCGACTGGCATGCGGTCGCGATCGCCAACGCCTTGGGGCGTCGGGGGACTCGATCGTATGCCGGCCGGTATCTGCTCTTGACTCGGATTGAGGACGGTCGGATCGTCGAGGCACGCCTCTTCAACGAAGACGAAGCCGCATTCGAGGCGTTCTGGTCCTAGGGAGGCGAACGATGGACGGCACGGAGAACAGTCAAGACCGACACTCGCACGCGTTCATGAGTACGGCGCGAATCGAGGCCCTCGCCGACGGCCTCTTCTCGATCGCGATGACCCTGCTTGCCCTCAACATCGCGGTCCCGGTGATCGCCCCCGGTGAGAACGCATCCGCCCTGCTCCCGGGGAGGCTCCTCAATCTGTTCCCCGCGATTGCCCTCTATGCGGTGAGCTTCGTCGTCCTCGGCATCTATTGGGTCGCGCACCATGGGCAGTTCCGCGTGATCGACGCCGCCGATCGGCCGTTCCTGTGGATCAACATCCTGTTCATGATGCTCATCGCGTTCGTCCCCTTCTCGACCTCGCTGATCAGCCGCTACCCGGACGTCCCGCTCGCAGTTCAGACGTACGGCATCACGCTGATCCTGATCGGCGGCGCGCTCCACCTGCACTGGTGGTACGCCACGACGGGTTTCCGGTTGATCCCGCCCACGACCCCTCCGGAGATCATCCGCGGCGCCCGCAACCGGATCCTATTGGCCCCCGCGGTGTGCGTGGTCGCGATCATCGTCGCGTTCGTCAGCCCGCTCACGAGCATCGTCATGTACGCCCTGCTCCCGCCATTCTACATCGCGCCCGCGGCCCTCGACCGGTTCGTGTTCCGGCGCGAACGTCGCGTGTGACTGCTCCGCGCGGAACTCGCTCAACATAGGCCGCGCGCGGCTTGGGCGGACCATGTTGGCCGATTTGCAGAACGCATACATTCAGGCGGTGGAGCGAGCAGGGGACAGCACCGTGAACGTGAGCACGGCGCAGCGGCCCTACGGCCCTCCGTGGGGCTCGTGGCCACGGCGAGGCTTCGGATCCGGCGTCGTCCTCGATGACCAGGGGAACATCCTCACGACGCACCACGTGGTCGACGGCGCGGAAAAGGTGATCGTCACCTTCACGGACGGACGGGTCCTCAGCGGCTCCGTCGTCGGCGGGGACGAGGAGACGGACATCGCGGTCGTGCGGGTCGACGGCAAGGGATTCCATGCCGCGGACTACGCGAACTCGGACGAGCTGAAGGTCGGACAGCCGGTCCTCGCGATCGGGAATCCGCTGGGGTTGCCCGGCGGGCCGACGGTCACGTCCGGCGTCGTGAGCTCCCTTCGGCGCCATCTCGGCCGCGGTCCCGGCGACGGGGTGCCGGTCATCCAGACGGATGCCGCGGTGAACCCGGGGAACAGCGGAGGTCCCCTCGTGGACCTGCGCGGACGCGTGGTCGCGATCAACACCGCGACGATCCCCTACGCGGAAGGGATCGGCTTCGCGATCCCGATCAACGCCGCCCTCTCAGCGGCCCGCGAGATCCTCGAGCACGGACACGTCCAGCGCGCATGGCTCGGCATCGGCGGGTACGACGTGGACCGACGCCTCGCGGCCTACTACGGGATCACGAGCCGCCACGGCGTCTTCGCCGCGGAGATCACGCCCGGCTCTCCGGCCGAAGGCGCGGGCCTCCAGGTCGGGGACGTCATCACGAGCCTCGGCGGGAAGCCGCTCACCGGGGTCGCGGACCTCGTCGAGGGGCTGCGAGAACGCAAGATCGGGGACGCGATCGACATCGAGGCGGAGCGCCGTGGCCAGAAGGTGCGGGTCAAAGCGGCCCTCGCCGCTCGACCTTGGTAAAGGTTCCGACAGGTTGAAAGGAAGGTCCCCAATGGGCGCCTCGTGATGCGCCCCTCCCACCCGGAGGTCTGCCCCCAGTGCGGTCAGCGGACGTGGAATTGGTCCTACCTGTCGGTCCGGATTTGGATCGAGTGCGAGCATTGCGGGTTCAAGGACAGCGTGAGCAACACGCCGGTCAGCGGGGCGAACACGGACGCCACGACGCGGAAGATGCCGCTCTCGAAGGCCTGACGGCCTCCGGCGTGGCCGGACAACCATGAAATAGCCAGACGCGGCTGCCGCCTCGGAGGCATCGGATGCTCGAGGCCCTGCAAGCGTCCGTGGTGGCGGGGTGGGTCTTCGTCGTCCTCGCCCTCTGTGCGATCGGCATCATCGCCCTGCTGCTCGGCGGGCTGTGGATGTACCGCGACGCCCAGAGCCGCCGGATGGACGCGACGATTTGGGTCGTCCTCCTGGTCCTCGCCACCCTGATCGGCGGGATCATCGGATTCGCGATCGTGTTCATCATCTACCTCGTCGTCCGAGAAAGCCATCCGATCGGCGGGGCGATCCCCTATGGATACGCGCCTCCCATGTATCCGCCGTCCCAAGGGCCTCCCCCGACGGCGCCGACAGGAGGCCCACCGATCGGCCCTCCGGCGGGTCCTCAGATGGCCCCGGTGCCTGCGGCCTGCCCGGTGTGCGGCCGGCCGATGATGTGGGTCCCGCAATACGGACGCTGGTACTGTCCGACCTGCGGCCAATACCGATGAACGGAAGCCCCGGTTGCAATCTCCGGTCTAGACCGGCCACGCGAACGTCACGTACAAGATGATCGCGGACAGTGCGATGCACAGCGCGACGACGGCGAAGGGCGGGACCTTCAGGGCCTTCTCGTCTTCCTGGTCGAAGTACCGGATGAGGCCCGCGGCGGAATGGAATCCTTGGTCCTTGTTTCGAGCCATGACGGTCCCTCGTCCATGCCCGCACGGCCTTAAAAGATTTCCCTGCAGGCGGTCGCTCCGGGCCGAGTCGAAGACCATTAATACGCTCGTCTGGCATGCGCCGAACGTCCGTCCCCTCGGGGCCCGCGATGGTCGAGACCGGCGTCGTGTACATCGGAAAGAAGCCGACGATGAACTACGTCCTCGCGGTCGTCAC
>VBLT01000111.1 GCA_005878615.1 Methanobacteriota archaeon | reverse complement strand
CCGAGCCATTCCCCAGACAGCATGTTAGCCACTGACCTATCGGCTTAGCACACGTCCAGGATGCATATGATCGGTATCAGGGGACGCTGTCCGACGGAGCCGAGCTCCTCCAGCGGCCTCCACCCTTCCCCTTCGAACGCCCGCGCACGTCGAGGGTGCACGTGTCGCCTTCGAGCGCAAAACGGGATGCCGATGTCCGCAGAGCCCAAGATCCTCGGAGGCCCGGCTATCTATGCCATGGGCGTATTTAATCCTTCCTTCGCGGTCCTGGCGTCGCTCGGACGGCGCCGTCGGCCCCGCTACCGAGATAAGCCGCGGGCTCGTTCCTAGGATGTGGGCCGCGGAGGGTTCCGGCGAACCCGATGGTCTCGATTCCTCTGGGACCGGCAGGTCCGGCGCATCGATTTCTTCGAGCGGCATCCGAGGCTCTCGCCGATCCCGTACATGATCATCGCGACGCTGGTCGGCGTGCTCGCGCTCTCCGGCGGCCTCTCGTTCGCGAACCCTTCCGCCAAGGTGTACGGGTACGCGATCAGCCTCGTCCTGATCGACGTGGGCATGGTGTTCATCGCCGCCCTGTTCGTCGTCGCCGGACGGCCGCTCTGGAGGGAGGACCGTGATTCAACGTACTTGGCGCTCGCCCTCGCCTTCTCCGGGATCCCCGTGTGGGGCCTGCTCGAGGTCTTCTGCCTGAACGGCGTCCTGTTCTCCCTCATCCCATCGCTCTGCGACGCGCGCCCGGGGGCCGGTTGGGTCCTGGCCCTCTGGTTCATCGCGGTGCCTGCCTCCTCGATCCTCCTGGGGTTCTGGAGATTCTTGCGGAGCGGCACGCGGGAATCGATGAAGGCATGAAGGACTGGCCCTTCGCCATCGGTCCCGGAATCGTTGCGGAGGCCTCGTGGCGTCTTCGCGGTGAACTCGAGCCACCCGGACGAGGGTCCAGTCGTCTCAACCCGATCCGCAGAACGAGATTGAAATGCGAGCGGAGCCGCGATCGTCCCAGGCGGCGGCGCCGAGTTGAATCGGGGCCGCGCTAGGCGTCGGCGCCGATTCGATCGAGGTCACGAACATCGGGCTCATCGCGTTGTTCGCGGAGACGATTCGGAACGTCCGGTCCGCGAACGCGACGACGAAGTTCGCATTCGCGCTCGAGGCAGCCTGGAATGAGTAGGTTCCCGGCGCCAAATTCCTCGTGAAGTCCGCGGTCAGGTCGGCCTGCCACTCTCCTTTCCCGACGTGGTCCGGAATTCCCGACAGCAAGGTGTCCGGGCTGCCGACGGCTTGGATGCGGAAGTGGACGGTCGCATCATCGAACAATTTTCCGTTGACCCTCGTGAACATGGAGACGGACGCTTCATCGCCTTGCTGGACATCGTCGATCGGATCGATCGCGAGATTCGGGACCGGTGGGTCCAGGAGCGCCTCCCATCGATCGCGCGGGAACGGATAGCCCGCAAAGTTTCGGACCGTTGCCTGGCTCGCCGCCGGATCGACCGAATCCAAGAAGTACGGGCCGTTGCTAACGAAATAGTGACCGTGAGCGGTCCGCCAACTCTGAAGCGCCGTCCACCGTGCCTCGGCCTCGGATTGGGTGACGTACGACTCGAAGCCGGGCGGCCTCGTCACGGACGGACCGCGGGTGGTGATATTCCCCGACGAAATCTCCCGGTCCATGAATTCAACGGCAGGCCCCTTCGCTAGGTCGATCGCGTCGAGCCCGTCGAACGCCGCGGTCAACTCACTGACCCGCGTGTGGTCGTGGAGGGTGGTCGCCATCGCGAGTTCGCCGACCTCCCACGGCGTGGCTGGCCATACGTCGGCCGCTGATGCGATGAACGAGGGATCGACATGCCAATAGTCGATGTAGAGATCTAAGGTCGTCGGATCGATGACCTTCAGGCCGCGGAACAGGTTGTCGAACATTCGGTCATGGACATTCACCGCGTCGAAGTCGTGGGATGAGACATCGCCGCGATCCCGCCGGGCGATCAGGGCAATCTGGTAGAGCACGTCGGCCATGTTCCCTGCCACCCCGTCGTGCCACGTGCCGAACGTGTAGTGGAACCGGACCTTCGACATCGAGGTGGTTCCCGCCGGTACGGTGGTGAATCCCATGGTGCTAGGATCCCACGTCAATGCGTCCGGTGGGACCGCCATCGTGCCGCTCGGCCCGGCCGTCGTCGTCTCGAATACAGAACGGACCGGGATGAAGGCGCCGGATCGGGGATGCGTCGACAGACCTTGGTCCATGAACGTTTGTCCGATGACGGCGTCGTAGACGAATGCAAACCCTTGCCAAGGCTGGAACGTGGAGATGAACTGAACTCGCTGCCCGACCGCCAAGGTCCCACCGGGGGACGCGAAGCGCGCGGTCCGCAGGGAGAACGGACTGAACAGCCCGCCCTGCGAGTCGGACGCGATGGCCGTCACGCGCGAGGAATACGGTTGGGTGCTGGACCCGACGAGCCACACCCGGACGGACTCCCCGAGGGAGAGTGCGGTCCCTTGTTCCACGAGAGCCTGTCGTTCGGACTCGCTGGCGTATCGCCCGAACAGCAACCTCGAACAAACGTCCCGTAGCTCGGGGGGAGGAGAATAGAACGACCAGATCGCGCTCCCTTCTCCGCCGCAGTTGTAGAAGTCCAGGTCGGAATCGGGCCACCGTTGGACCTCAAGGAAGCTGAACCAGGCTTCGGTGTACAACATCCAGGCCCCCGTGTCGGGCGGTCCAAAGTACACGGTCTGGAATGCGCCTCCCGCGGACATGTACCGTCGGTTCACGGAAAAACCGAGGCTCTCCACCTGATTCGCCACGTAGTCGCCGAGCGGTCGACGGAAGTCATCGATTCGAATGACGATCGGGATGACGATCGGGTTGCCCTGCCACTTCCACGTCCCATCGTAGGTGGCCCCCGCGGCAAACAATGCGTTGGAGATGATGGTCTTCCCTCGATCGAAATCGAAGCCCGCGCCGCGGTTTGTATCCCGGAAGAAGAAAGGATCGCGGACGACCTCCGGGCTCGCATCGTTCCAGGTGACGGCATGCGGCAGGCCGGCCCCGCCGAAGAGATTAGTATTGAGGTAATCTCGATCGATCACGTAGTTGAGTCCCTGCCGGACTTCGCGGATCGCGAACGGGTTGAAGACGCCGGGCGCCTGGTTCTGGTCCACCGGGACCGGGTTGACGAACAGATCGTTCTCGAACCCGTACGTGTCCGCGGTCCGTAGCGCGGGGTCCGAGTGGGCCGCCGCAATGTCCGCGACGGACCGGAGGGGGAACGTGTAGACGTCCATCGCCCCGCTCTTCAGATCGACCAGCGCCTGAGCCTGGTTCGGTTGCTGGAAGAATCGAATCGCGTCGACGAAGCCACCCGGAGGCTGCGGCGGTGTCTTGGCCGACGCACCGCCTCCGAGCAGGAGGGGAGGCGCGGCCACAAGAAAGACGATTACAAGGACGGCAAACAGCAGTCGGCGTTGCACTTGGGATCCCCTCCACGGCCTCGGCGGGAGCGCGGACCGCGTCCAGTCGAAGCGCCGAACTCCGAATTCGGACGCGTGGGTAAATTCGTTTTTCCCCGTTCGCTTACGTAGTAACCTCGGCGCCGCGTAGATCAGGTCGCCAGCGACACGCCGGAGGCCTGGACGATTCGCGCCTTCCCCCGATCCACGAGGATTTTCGCGATCGTCTTCGGGAGCGTGACCACGTCCTCCTTTTTCAACCGATACGTCGTGTCGATCCCCGCAAACGGCGGGATGTCCTCGAGCACGTGGACCAGGACATGATCTTTCAGGGTGGGCACGACGGGGGTCCGTTTCGTCTCCTCGGCCCGGACCACCCGCATCCGTTCCGGTTCCTTCGGCGGTGCTTGCGGTTTCACGAGCGCGGGCGCTTCCGTAGGAAGCTTCGGCTCCGCGGCGGCCGGAAGGGACCCGAACGCCTCCGCTCGGGATTTCTTCAGGAGGCCCACCATGCCCTCGAACAGAGCGAGGTCTTGCGTGGTCAGGTGCCGCACCTCGACCTCCGCGCCGCTCGCGCGACTCGAGGCGAGCAGGGCGAGCTTCCGCTCCCGATACGTGAAGATCTGGTCCCGTCGCTTCCGGACCTTGCGCAGTTCGTCCTGGAGAAGGAGCGCCTTCGGCGAATTCGGATCCTTCTGCGCCTCCGCGTTGGCGCCTTGGTCGAGCCGAGCGATGTAGGCGGCGAGTTTATCGTAGAAGTTCGCTTCGAGATTCACGAGGGTCTTCTTCCCGCTCTCCTCTCGGTAGACCTTGGTGACGCGTTCGAAATTGACGTCCTCCTCGCCCGGCACACCGCGCGTATCCGGCGGGCGATATATGATGGCGTCGCCACGCAACCCTTATCGGCCTTGCCCGGTTTGGGACAGACGGCGGCGAGGCGGCGCCGGATCCCGCGGCAGGATCTCGAGCCGCTTCGAGATCGGTCATGGATTGGGAAGAGCTGTATCACGACCTCTCGAAGGTCCTCGAGGACCTGGCCGAGAAGAACCGTCTGGCTCCGATCATCGTCGAAGGGGAATACGATCGACGGGCCTTGCGAGCCCTCGGCGTCGAGGGAGACGTCCGCCTGATCAATGAAGGCTCGACGATCTTCGGCCTTTGCGAATCGATCGCCGCGAGTCATCGGGAGGCGATCATCCTCACGGACTGGGACGTCCGCGGCGGCCGCCTCGCGCGGCAGCTCCGGGACGGCCTCGCGGCGAACGGCGTGCGGTTCGACGAGGAACTCCGGGCCCGGCTCACGCGGCTGTGCCGGAAAGACATCACGGACGTCGAATCGCTCCACACCTTCGTCGAGCGGGTGAGCGAACACGTCGCCTCGGGACACCGGCAACGCGACTCAAAGCGCTGGTACTCGAATCAGGTCTTCCGGCGGGACAATCGGCGACGGTCTCGCAGGTGAGAATGAGCAGCAAAGAATCTTTAAATAGGGCCAGCTCCAGTGAGGAATTGGGATAGCGGCAAAGGCCGCGACTCATCCGTCCCACTCATCCGGATCACGCTTTCCTGCCTCCTTTCCAAGGAGGCCGAAAGGCCCTGCGGGGCAGCACCGACGGGATCGGTGGAACGGGAGCCGCGAGCGGCCGCCTCCCGGAAGACACTGAACATGAACATCGATCCAAGTACGACTAAATACATGATCCAGGCCCGAATGGAGGCCGAAGGGATCGTGGAGAAGCCCGACGTGGTCG
Source organism: Methanobacteriota archaeon (assembly GCA_005878615.1). Taxonomy (GTDB): domain Archaea; phylum Thermoplasmatota; class Thermoplasmata; order RBG-16-68-12; family RBG-16-68-12; genus RBG-16-68-12. Next base: position 28,555 of record VBLT01000111.1, on the reverse strand, counting down.
GGGCCGTTTTCGGCCAGACCGAGGGGCTCCTCGGCGAAGAGCTCGACCTGCGCGACCTGCAAAAAGGCGGGCGCATCGGTCGAATCGAAGTGGACGTGCAGAGCAAGAAGGGACGGTCCGAGGGACTCATCTACATCCCGTCCTCGCTGGACCAGGTCGAGACGTCGATCCTGGCCGCGGCACTCGAGACGATCGACCGCGTCGGCCCCTGCAAGGCGACGATCAAGGTGGAGAAAGTCGAGGAGGAGTCGAAGACCTCCGGTACGGACCTGCTCGACGAAGTGCGTCAGAGCGTCCAGGTGTCCGAGATCGTGTCCTTCGGTCCGGAGCGCCTCCCGTCGGGGCCGAATGTCTCCGATAGCGACGCGATCATCATCGTTGAGGGCCGCCAGGACGTGCTGAACCTCCTCCGCTCCGGCATCAAGAACGCGATCGCGGTCGAAGGGACGAACGTCCCGAAGACGGTCCAGGAGCTGTCGAAGGAGCGGGCCTTGACCGCGTTCGTCGATGGCGACCGCGGCGGCGACCTGATCCTGAAGGAACTCCTGCAAGTCGCGGAAGTGGACTTCATCGCGCGGGCCCCCCGCGGGAAAGAGGTCGAGGAGCTCACGCAGAAGCAGATCATGAAGGCCCTCCGGAACAAGATCCCCGCGGACCAATACGTGGAGATGTACGGGCTGAGCGGCCAGGTGTACAAGCCGGAAACGGAATTCCCCGAAGCGAAGAACGCGGGGCCGGCACCGGCCCCCGGCCGATTCGATCGGGGCGGCGAGCCTCGGCCGGAATCGAGGCCCGAACCGCGCGACGTCCGCGAGGCCCCTCCCGCGCCTCTCACGCCGACGACCAAGGCCCTGAACCCGAAGTTGGAGAAGTACCGGGACATGCTCCTGCAGCTCGGCGGCTCCTCGACCGCGCGCCTCCTCGATGAGGGGGACGGCGTCGTGACCGAGGTCCCGGTCCGCGAGCTCGTCGACACCCTGAAGACCAAGAAGCAGACCCGGGCCATCGTGTTCGACGGGATCATCACGCAGCGGATCCTCGACATCGCGGCGGAGATGAACATGCACTCCGTCGTCGGCACGAAGATGGGCACGATCACCAAGCAGCCCGCGGGCGTCGTCGTCTGGACGCGGAGCGATCTGGCCCCATAGGCGGGGTGGACGTCATCGCCCGGACGAAGCTGCTCGCGGCGGACGAGGGATTCGCCCTCGACGACTTCGAGACGACGGCCGAGATCGGGATCCCGGACGATCCACTGAAGCGGGTCGTCGGCCAGGAGGAGGCCGTCGCGTTGGCGCGGATCGCCGCGAACCAGCGGCGGCACTTCCTCCTCGTCGGGCCGCCGGGCACCGGGAAGTCGATGATCGCCCAGGCCCTCTCGCTCCATCTCCCTTCGGTGACGGAAGAGATCCGCGTCGTCCACAATCCGGAGAATCCGGAGCGGCCCTTCGTCGAGGTCAAGCAGCAGGACGACGTCCTGACGGACCAGAGCCGCCTCGCGGGCGCAGAAGGCGACCTGATCGATCCCAAAGAGGCACCGATCAACGTCGCGGAACGCCTCGGCTACAAGTGCGTCCACTGCGGGACCTATTCCTCTCCGACGGACCGCATGTGCCCGAAGTGCGGCCGGCCGAAGGCGGCGGCCCAGGGCAACGTCGGCAATCCTTTCGGAGACCTCCTCGGAGGCATCTTCGAGGTGACGTTCGCGCAGCTCGGCGGGCGCGACCGCGTCACGACGACGCGGCAGCAATTCGGCAAAGAAGAGGTCGTCGTGTACGAGCGCGCGGGCGACATGATCCGCGTCCTCGATCAGAAGGCCCTCGAGAAGCGCCGCGAGGTGGAGAAGGAGAGCCCGCGGAAGGTGCTCGTCCCGATCACGCGGCGTCCGTTCGTCCTCGCGACGGGCGCGAGCGAGACGGAGCTTCTCGGCGACGTCCGGCACGATCCGTATGGCGGACACCCGCAGCTCGGCACCCAACCGTACGACCGCGTCGTGCCCGGCGCGATCCACGAGGCCCACCAAGGCGTCCTCTTCATCGACGAACTCCCTCAGCTCGGCCACCTGCAGCGATTCATCTTGACGGCGATGCAGGAGAAGCGCTTCCCGATCTCCGGCCGCAACCCGCAGAGCGCGGGGGCGAGCGTGAAGGTCGAAAGCGTCCCGTGCGACTTCATTTTCGTCGGGGCCTGTAACATCCAGGACCTGCCGCACATCCTCTCCCCGTTGCGTTCCCGCATCACGGGCGCCGGCTACGAGGTGCTCGTCGAGACCACGATGCCCGACACGGACGTGAACCGGGCCAAGCTCGCCCAGTTCGTCGCCCAGGAAATCATGGTCGACAAGCGCATCCCGGCCGCGTCCCAGGAGGCCGTCGGCGTCGTGATCGAGGAGGCGCGGCGGCGGGCGAAGGCGCTCGACAACCAGGAGAAGGCCCTGAGCCTACGTCTGCGGGAGCTCGGCGGCCTGATCCGCTCCGCGGGCGACATCGCGGTGACCGAGCAGGCGAAATTGATCGAGGCGGGCCATGTCCGGCGCGCCGTCAAGGTCGCACGGACGATCGAGGACCAAATCCGCGAGCGCTACGGATCGTACTCGGCCGGCGTCGGGACGGACATGTCCCCGGCGCAGCGCGAGGCGTCCCCCTACCACTATTGGAACGAGCACAAGGCGGACGACGTCCAGGGCTATCAGTGAGCCCGCGACTCAAAACTGCTTGAGCATCTTGTAGCCGTCCTCGCCGTCCGTGTAGAACTTCGGCAGGACGGTCGTCAGTTCGAACCCGTACCGCTTGTAGAAGCGGATCGCCTCTTCGTTCGAGACCCGGACCTCGAGTTCGATTCGACGGATGCCGCGCATCACGCAGGACTGGATGAAGGCGTCCATCATCTGCCTTCCGAGGCCTTGGCGCCTCCAGCCCGAGGTGACCGCGAACATCAAGATTCGGGCCTGGCCGTCCGAACTGATGACGGCCGCGAGGAACCCGATCGGGTGGCCGTTGACCTCCGCGACGAGGAAACCGTCCCGCCACCAGCGGTGGATGTCGAGGTAGAGGGAGGTCGGATAGTTCTCCCGCAACGCGTCGCGCACGATCGTCGCGATCGCGGGGATGTCGTTGGGCACGAACGGGCGAATCCGCACGCGGCCGTCCGAAGGGTCCGTTCGATTTGAAAATACCGGTCGGCGGCAAGCTCATCCCGTCCCGCGCCGTTCGACGGCCGTGCGGATCTTCATCGAATTGTCGGGGGAGCATCCGACCCTTCCCCGCGCCGAGGCCCTCGCCGCACTCGCCGCGGAGCGGGTCGAGATTCGCACCGCCATGTTCGACACGCAAGTGCTCCGCCTCGATGCGACCGGACCGGTCGAGCGAGCCGTCCACCGTCTGGGCCTCGCGCACGTCGTCTGCGAGGAAGTGGCCTCCGGCGAATTCGATTCGATTCGTTCGTTCGCCCGCGATTGCGACTTCCACGGCCGCACGTTCCGGGTCCGTGCGCGGGGCCTCGGGATCGACGTCGATGCGTCCGCCGCCGAAGGCCAGCTCGGCGCGGACTTCGGTCGGACCGGCGTCGTCGACCTGGAGCAACCCTCCATCGACTACCGGCTCCTCGTCGGCGAGGAATTCCTCCTTGGCCGGGTGATCCATCGGATCGACCGCGCCCGCCTCGAAGCCACGAAGGTCGCCCACCGGCCTTTCTCCCTGCCTATCTCGTTGCATCCGAAGTTCGCGCGGGCCCTGCTGAACTTGTCGCGAGTTCCGATGGCGGGCTTCGTCCTGGATCCGTTCTGCGGCACCGGGGGGCTCCTGCTCGAAGCCGTCTCCATCGGGCTTCGGCCGATCGGCCTCGACCGGGACCGAAGGATGATCCTCGGCTTTCGCGCCTCCCTCCGTGGCGCAGGAGACGGAGCGCTCGGGGTCGCGGACGCAGGCAGGTTGCCGTTGCGAGGGGCGAGCGTCCACGGCATCGCGACCGATCCTCCCTACGGTCGCGCGGCGTCGACGCGTGGGGAACCGATCGCGAGCCTCTACGAGCGAACGTTCCGCGCGTTTCGCGATCTCCTCCCGCCCGGAGCACACGCGGCGGTCGTCCTCCCGAACGAGGCGATGATCGATCTGGCTTCGGAGCACCTCGAACGCATCGAGGCGCATGCGCTCCGAGTCCACCGCTCCCTGGTGCGGCACTTCTGCGTCTTCGTCAACTCGTGACTTGGACCGGGACGTCGAGGTCGGCCGGGGTCGCGACCCCGTCGGGCGTCGCGGCGTGGACCTGGAACGTCACCATCGCGGGCAATGCGCTCGGCCAGATCGCGGGTGCCATGACCATCAAGTCGAGGACCGCACGTTGCGAGGCGTTCAACCGGAATTCGACTGTGTCCTTGTTCGCGGAGAGGTTCGACGATCCGATCTGATAGGCCGTGAACCGGATCACGAAGCCGACGCGGTCCAGGTTGTTGGGCCTCACGCTCACGACGACGTTCTCCTTGGCGGGACCTGTGTTGTTGACGACGAAGATGAGGAGCCTCGAGCTGTTGAGGGCGATCGTCACGTTCGCGTACTCGGAGAGGACGGACCCGCTCAGGTCCTCCAACCGGAGGGCCCGCTCGTTTCCGACGGCCACGAACGGCTGTGGGACGAACGTGACGAGCAAGATGACGACGGCGACGATGCCGACGATTATCCTCCTCGGGTCGAGCCGGCTGATGTCGTTCAGCGGCGGAGGATGCCGGACGCCGAGCATGAGGATCAAGAAGCCGAAGATGAACCAACCCGGATAGAAGGCGCTCAGGCCGAAGAGGATGAGGACCGCCGCCCAGCTGATGTAGAACTGTCGGCGGCCGAGGAGGGCCCGCGCGACGTGCCCGCCGTCCAGCTGTCCCGCCGGGAGCAGGTTGATCGCGGTGACGAAGAGGCCGACCCATCCCGCGAACGCGAGCGGATGGAGGGCGAACGAACTCGGCAGCGGGAAGAAGAGGGAGAGGAGGGAGAACAAGATGGACGGTCGGATGGCCTCGCCGACGCCGGTCGCCGCGACGGGGGCCGAGGCCGTCGACAGGGCGAGGCCGGCGAGGGTCACGGGGATCGCGATCGCGAAGCCGACCAAAGGACCGGAGACGCCGATGTCCAGGAGGGCCCGCCGGTTCGGGATCGGATCCCGCATGCTGATGAAGGCCCCGAGCGTCCCGAGAGGCGGGATCGACGGGAGGAAGAACGGGAGGGACGCCCGCACGTGGTATCGCTTCGCGACGAGGTAGTGCCCCATCTCGTGACAGCCGAGGATCGCGAGGAGGGGGACGGAGAAGAACGCGGCCCCGTATCCGATCGACTCCGCGGACAGGATCGGCTTGCCCGAATAATCGGACCAGTTCCACGCGCCTCCGAAAAACAGGATCGTCAGGACTGTGACGATCAACAAAATGAGGTTCACCTGGACGCCCGCGAACCGGGCTTTCGGCCGTCGCTGGACGTGCACGAGGAGCTCGCCCCTCTCCTGGGTGATCGTCGGGATGTAGTCCTTCGGCACGAGGTCTTGCCGGAGCGCGTCGAACGGTCCGTCGATCCCTGCGGGCGGCGCCCGAACTTGGAAGGTCAGGGCGAGCGGCGTCACGAGGACGCCGTACACCTCGAAGTGCTTGGCCACGGAGTTCCGGAGTGACTCGACCTCCGCCTCCGCCGAAAGCACGTCGCGTGCCATCCTTCGCGTCTAGATAAAGGTGCGCGGGTTACGCGAGTCGCGCCCCGAGAAACCAGAGGATGAGGGCCGTCCCAATCCCGGCGGCGGCGAATCGAAGTCCGGTCACGAGCACGCGTTCTCGGACGAGATTTCCCAGGTAGACGCCGAGGACGAACAGGATCACGAGCGTGGTGACGATCGCCGCGATCGTGGCCGTCCGGGCATCGAGCAGGAGAAACGGGATCACCGGAAGGAGCCCCGCGATCAGCGGGGCGACGCCGTGGACGAGGGCGCTCACGATGGCCGCGAAGCGGAAGGCCTCTCGGTGCTCTTCGCTCAAGCGGGCCAGAAGGGCACGTTCGATCGTCCGGATATCGAGCTTCTTCTCGACACGCTCCGCCTCGTAGGCGCCGACGGCGCTGCTCACCGCGAGAGCGATCGCCGCGCCGAACGAGGCGGACAAGACCAGGGCTTTGTGCGATTCCAGGTCGCCGAAGGCCGAGGAGCTGATGATGATCCCGAGGACGGTGAGCGCGCCGTCGAACGCGCCGATGACGAAGTATCGCCGGATGATCGGCCCGACGTTCGTGATCTCGTCGTACTCCCGGAGTCGACGGCGCCAGGCCCGGAAGTCCATGTCATCCGCTCTCGATCCCGAGTTTCTTCCGGATGAGTTCCTCAAGTTTCGCGGCGGCGGCGCGCGCCATGTCGACGTTCGGGAAACTCGCCTGCGCGAAGTCGGGCTTGCCCCCGCCCTTGCCCCGGAATTCCGGCGCGACCGTGCGGACGAGCTCGGCGGCATCGACCGGGACCTCAACTCCCCGGGTGAGCACCAGCTTCACGTCGTTCGGGGCCGCGGCCCAGTAGATCCCGGTCACGCGAGGCTCGGAGGCCGTCGCCTTCGACATCGACATCATGAAGCCCACCCCTTGGGCGACCTCGTCCTTCACGATCGGCCACGTGCCCTTCGCGGTCTCGATTTCCTGTTTCGTCTTCGCGGCGGCCCGTTCATCGGTCGCTTTCTGGGCAACCTTGCGGAGCTCCTTCCATTCGCCCATGATCCGCTCCGCCGTGGGGACGATCTGATCCGCCGGAGCCGCCAGGATCTCGCCGACGCGCCGCAGGTCTTCCGTCTGCTTGCGGATGGCCTCGAGGGCTCCTTTCCCGGCGGCGTATTCGAGTCGCACGACCCCGTCCTGAATGCGCGTGGATCGAAGGATCTTGATCAGCGAGACATCGCTCGTCCGCGAGACGTGGGTCCCTCCACAGGCCTCCACGTCCCACTTCGGGATCTCGACCACCCGGAGCTCGCCTCCCGGGACGGAGCCGCCCTGGTACAGGCGGAAGCCGAACTTCTTCTCGGCGACGTCGCGCGCCAAGACCTTCGCCCGGACCTGGTGGTGTCCGAGGACCTCGCCGTTCGCCAATTCTTCGATGCGGGCGACCTCCGCATCGGTCAGGGCATCGTAGTGGGTGATGTCGAGGCGCGCGAGGTCCGGGGCCTTGTGCGCGCCGGCCTGCCAGACGTGGTTGCCGAGGGCTTTGCGCGCGGCCCCGAGGACGATGTGCGTCGCGGTGTGGTTTCGCATGAGGGCCTCGCGGCGTTCTCCGTCGATGACGCACGCGACGCGTTTCTTCAGGACGGAGGTCGCGTCCCCTCGGACGAAATGGAGGATCGAGGTCCCCATCCTCTGGACGTCGTAGACTTCCCGGTCCGCGATCGTCCCGTGGTCGGCCTCCTGGCCTCCTCCTTCCGGATAGAAATAGGTCTGGTCGAGGACGACCGCTTCGCCTTCCACCGCGAGCACCTTGGCCCGAAAGGAACGCTTCCTCTTGTCTTCGTAGACGCGGAGCTTCGTGGCGGGAAGCTCCCTCGATATCTGGATCTTCTTCTCCGACTCCACATGGGTCGGCCGCTCATGACGAGCCGCGACCCGGGCGTAGAAGTCGTCCGGGATCTCGACCGGGACGTCTGTGAAGTCGCGCACGACGTCGGGATTGAGACCGTGGCTATCATATAGCTCGATCAAGGTCTCGACGTCGAACCCCTTCCCCGCGGCCTTGCGCTCCTCCGCGATCTTGGCCACTGTCGTGCGGCCCTTCTCCAGCGTCTCCTTGTACCGCGTCTCCTCGACCTTGAGCAGCTTGAGGATGTCCCCTTTGTTGAAGAAGAACTCCGGGTAGTCCTCCCGGATCTGGTCGATCATGAAGCTGACCGTGTCGGCCAGGCTGTACGTGATGTTGAGATCCTTCAGCGCCCGCAGGCCGCGGCGGACCAGCAGCCGTGCGAAGTAACCTTCCCGGGCGTTCGAGGGCACGACGCCGTCTCCCAGGAGGAAAATCAGGGCGCGCGCATGGTCGCAGATCGTGTAGAGGGCCTCGAGCGGCGAGACCTGCGCGACGAGTTCTTCCACCGCGATTCCAACCCGCTCCGCGGTCTGCCGGCGGATCTCGCGGATGTCCGCGAGGCTCTCGACCTTCAGCATGCCAGCGACCTTCGAATACTCGCGGAGCACGCGGTCGTCCACGCGCTTCGCGCCGGTCGCCCGTTTCAGATACGCGAGTGCGTCGCCGAAGACGGCCTCGTACGATGAGGTCGTCGCCTGGGAGAGCCAGGTGAGCCGTTCGAGCCCGTAGCCCGTGTCAACGACGGTCGTGTCCATCGGCACGCGGTGCCCGTTCAACTCCCGGTTCTGCATGAACACCAGGGTGGCTGCCTCCGCGCCGCCGAAGACGACCTCGAGGCAAGGGCCGCTGTTCCCGCCGCCCTCCCACCAGGATTCTTTGTACCGCGGCAATGTCGGATTGATGCCGAGCCGCTCCGTGAGGAAGAGCTGGCAGAGTTCCACCGTGTGGTCCTTCCAATAGATCGGACGGTCGGGGAAGTTGAACGCGTGGTGGGCCATCATCTCGAACATCGTGAAGTGCTGTCCCGTCTTGCCGACGTTGTCGACGTCGACGAAGCGCACACACGGCTGGCTGATCGCCAACGGATTCGCCGGCGGGCTGGCCTGGCCGCTGATGACCCACGGTTGGAACGGGTACACGCTCGCCTGGACGAAGAAGACGTCATCCCTCCAGCGGGCGACGATCGGATATCGCTTCACGCGGGCATGCCCGTTTTGCTCGAGGAAGGACAGGAAATCCTCGCGCATCGCCCGGTACGTGAGTTTTTTCTTGAACGGCGAGTTGCCGATGAAGTCGTACTCCTGACACGGCGCCTCGCCGCAGGTCTCGTGGTGCCCGAGGGACCAGAAGAATTTCCCGCACTTCGAGCAGGTCTGCCGCGTGAATCCTTGCTTGCGAAACAGCTCGACCTCGTATTCACTGTCGGGCATTTCGCGCGGAGATGCGCGGCCGCGGTATAAAGAGATAATCCGACCTACTTTCCGAGCACTTCTCTCGCGATGACGAGCCGCTGGATTTCGCTCGTCCCTTCCCCGATTTCCGTGAGCTTGGCATCGCGGAGCATCCGCTCCACCGGGTAGTCGGCAATGTATCCGTAGCCGCCGTGGATCTGCACGGCCTTGTTCGTGACGAACGAGGACATCTCGCTCGCGTACAGCTTGGCCATCGCAGCTTCCTTCTTGAACGGCAGGCCGCGGTCCTTCAGCCACGCCGCCCTCCGGACCAAGGCACGTGCCGCGTCGATCCGCGTCGCCATGTCGGCGAGCATGAACTGGATCGCCTGATGCTCCGCGATCGGCTTCGAGAACTGCACGCGATCCCTCGCGTACTTCACGGATTCCTCGAACGCGCCTTGGGCGATCCCGACGGCCATGGACCCGATCCCGATCCGGCCTCCGTCGAGGATCTTGAGCGCGTTGACGAATCCGTCGTTCTCGGCCCCGAGCATCGCGTCCTTCGGGACGTGACAATCACTCAGGATCACCTGCGACGTCGCGCTCCCGCGGACGCCGAGCTTGTCCTCGACCTTGCCGATCGAGAGCCCGGGGTTGCCCCGCTCCACGATGAACGCGCTGATCCCGCGCGTCCCCTTCGAAGACTCTGTGACCGCGTGGATGACGAAGGTCCCGGCGACCGGAGCATTCGTGCAGAAGGTCTTGGTCCCGTTGAGGACCCACTCGTCCTTCTTCCACTTCGCGGCGGTCTTCAACGCGGCCGCGTCGGATCCGCTCGTCGGTTCCGTCAACGCCCACGCGCCGATCTTCCGGCCGCTCGCGAGGTCGGGGATGTACTTCCGCTTCTGGGCCTCGCTTCCAGCGAGCCAGATGTTCCCGGTGCACAGGGAGTTGTGGGCCGCCATGATCAAGGCATGGGATCCGCAGACCCGGGCCATCTCCTCGATGCCGATCGCCAGGGCGAGCACATCGAGACCCGCTCCCTCATACCCGGTCGGGATCGCGACGCCGAGGAAGCCCAATCCGCCCATCTTCGCGACGGTGGCCCTCGGGAACTCGCCAGTCTTGTCGACGTGGGCCGCCACCGGCCGGACCTCCTTCTCCGCGAAGTCGTGGACGGTCTGTCGAATCATCTCGTGTTCGGAATCCAATTCGAAGTCCATCGTCCCTTCCGAGATGGCATAACCGCGGACGGTCTCTTAGGGCTTCGCCTCGGACGTTTCCGATTCCTCGATTCTCGCCGGATCGGGGGCACCTGGCGTCCGGCGTCGCTGGTCGCCCATCGTCCCGAGGACGTCCCGTCCTTCTTGGAGCAGATCGAGCGCCGCGTTCCTCTCCTTCGTCACGTACTCGATGATCTCGGGAAATCGACCGGCGAGGTACATCCGCGGGATTCGGGACCCCCTCTCCTTCTCCGAGAAATTGTGCAAGCTCGATCCCGCGAGCGAACCGCGGTTCAGCATCACGAGGATCGGCCCCAGGTCCACGTAGGGCTTCGTGAACCAGAAGTACTTCAGCTTCGCAAGGTCCCATTCGATCAGGTTCCACTTCGTCGCCCGTTCGATCAGGAAGGTCAAGTCGAAGCGGAGCCGGTTCCCGACCGGCACGAAGTCCCAGGTTGGCTCGAGCACCCCCTTGTCGAGGGCCATCTGGATCACCTGCTTCTCGCCCCACTCCCACTCCGCGATCACCTGGAAAGGCCCGACCGCGGAGAGGTCGTCCGCGAGCGGCTGGTACTGGACGGTCACGATCCGGTCCTGCTGCGGATCGTCCCCCGTCGTCTCGATATCGAAGTAGTATAGAGGCAGCCGGACCCCTTCCGCGGGAACCATCGACGCGACTCGCCTTAAGGCCTTGCGTGTCCGATGACGACAGTCTTTTGTGCGGTCGCGAATTCCCGGGAATCGGCGTCGGGCCGGGGACGAATCGACATGCGGGTCGGGATCATCGGAGTGGGCATGACGGCCTTTCGTCCGTCGACGCCCGAGTACAGCTGGAAGGAGCTCATGTTCGAGGCGGCCTCCCGCGCCTACGCGGACGCCGGCGTCGACCCGCGGACGGAGGTCGATTCGTTCGTCACGTGCGCGGAGGACTACTACGAGGGCTTCGGCATCTTCGATGAGTTCACGCCGGATCAGATCGGGGGTGCGCTCCGGCCCGTCTGCACGGTGACCGGGGACGGCCTGCAAGGACTCGCGAACGCGTTCATGCAGATCCAGACCGGGCTCATCGACATCGCCGTCGTCGAGGCGCACAGCAAAGCCTCCGACATCCTGACCCTGGAAGGGATCATCGAGCATGGCCTCGATCCGATCTGGAACAAGCCGCTCGGGGGCCACCCGTTCCTCATCGCCGGCCTCGAGGCCGATGCCTTCCTCCGAAAGACCCGGACGTCGGCGAAGGCCCTTGCCGCGGTCGTGGCCAAGAACCGCAAGAATGCGCTTCGGAATCCGCTCGCGGCCTATGCCGCGAACGTCGATGCCGCGCAGGTCCTCTCCTCCCCGGAACGCTTCACCCCGCTGCGGGCGCTCGACATCGCGGCCCCCGCCGACGGCGGCGTCGTGCTCGTCCTCGCGTCCGAGGCGGCCGCGAAGCGACGTCACGCGAATCCGGTATGGATCCGCGGCATCGGATGGGCGAGCGATTCGCCGACCCTCGAGACGCGCGACTGGACGCAGGCGGCGTACGCCCAACTCGCGGCCGAGATGGCCTATCGCCTCGCGAAGGTCCGACGTCCCGCGACGGAGATCGACTTCGCCGAGGTCGACGACCGTTTCTCCTACAAGGAGCTGCAACACCTGGAGGCGGTCGGGCTCGCGAAGAAGGGGGAAGCCGGCCGCACGGTCGTGAAGGGCGGCTACGATCCCGGCGGGGCGTTGCCTGTGAACGTGGCCGGCGGCTCGCTCGGATGCGGGAACGTCTTCGAGGCGACCGGCCTGCATCGGGCGGCCGAGGTCGCCCTCCAACTCCGCGGCGATGCCGGAAGCCATCAGATCGACGGCGTGCGCGTCGGCCTCGCGCAATCGTGGCGGTACATTCCGTCCGCGACGGGAGCGGTCGCCGTCCTGGGGGCCGGCCAATGAGGAAGGTCGGCGTGATCGGCGCGGGGATGACCCTGTTCCGCCGGCGCCTCCAGGAGACCGGCAAGGAGATGTGCTTCGAGGCGACCAAGATGGCCCTCGACTCCGCGGGGCTCACCCGGGCGGACATCGACATGGTCGTTAACGGGACCGCGCCGGACGCGTTCGACGGCGTCCACATGAAAGGCGAATACCTCCTCGACGGCTGCGGCGGCTATCGGAAGCCGTACACCCGCGTCTTCACCGGCGGCGGGACCGGCGTCTTCAGTTCGATCGCGGGCTGGTGGCACGTGGCTTCGGGCCTCGCGGACGCGGTCCTCGTCGTGAACGAGGAGAAGATGTCCTCCTGCCAGCCGCACCCGCAGAGCGTCTTCGCCCATATCTGGGACCCGATCCTCGATCGTCCGTTGCGGCCCAATCTGATCTGGATCTTCGCGATGGAGATGAACCGCTACATGCATGTCCACGGGGTGAAGAAGGAGGACATCGCCCGCGTCGCCGTGAAGAACAAGCGGAACGCGGTCGGGCATCCGTGCGCGCAACTGGCGGATCCGAACATCACCGTCGACGATGTCCTGAACAGCGAGGTCATGGCGTGGCCGGTGCAACGGCTCGACATCAGCCCGCCCAGCGACGGGGCTTCGGCGATCGTCCTCGCCTCGGAGGATTTCATCCGCCGCCGGAAAATCAAGGACCGCGCCTGGATGTCCGGTGTTGGTTGGTGCATCGACTCGACGATGTGGACCGACCGCGACCTGTATTTCCCGGAGTACGTCGCCCGGGCCGCGCAGACCGCCTACAAGCGCGCCAAGATCTCGGACCCGCGGAGGCAGATCGACTTCGCGGAGCCGTACGACCCCTTCGACTACAAGGAGCTCCATCACCTGGAGGGCCTGCTCCTTGCGAGAAAGGGCGAGGCCCCGATCCTCACCCGCGAGGGCGTCACGGAGCGAGACGGGGACCTGCCCGTCTGCCCTTCCGGCGGCCTCATGGGCGTCGGCAACCCGATCGCCGCGACGATGGGACAGAAGATCGGGGAACTCTTCTGGCAACTCACGAACCAGGCCGGCAAGCGGCAGATCCCGCACGAGGTCCACACCGGCGTCGCGCAGGCCTGGGGCGATCTCATGCAGTACGGCTCCGTGGTGGTGATGTCGTCATGAGCGAACGCATCAAGAAGTGGCCCGGCGTGGAGCTGAGCGCGGCGGACCTGAACGAAGGCAAGGTGACGCAGACCCGGTTCCGGCCGAACGCGAAATACGCTTGGTCGGCCGGCGAGGCGATGTCCCGGTTCCTCGCGGAACTGCAGAACGGACGGCTCATCGCGCGCACTTGCCACTCGTGCAAGAGGATCCTCTTTCCGCCGCGTATGTTCTGCGAATCTTGCTTCCGCCCAACCGACGAATGGACGTTCATCCAGGACACCGGGACGATTGAGACCTTCTCGATCTCCTACCTCGACACGGACGCGAAACGGATCCCGGATCCGATCCTCGTCGGCGTCGTGAGCATCGATGGGGCCTCCCCGAAGATGGGGATGATGCACTACTTCGGCGACATGACGAAGGAGCAGATCCGGATCGGGATGCGCGTCAAGGCCGTCTGGAGGCCCTGGGAGGAACGCCGCGGCAGCGTCCTCGACATCCGTCACTTCGGGCCGCTGAAGGAGGATGCGAAATGACGTTCCTCGACCGGACCACGGACGCCCGCCGGTTCCGCCAGTGGGAGGGGAACATGGAGGCGGACTACATCTACACCTCCGGCGTCGCGGGGGAGCGGTTTTTCGTCGCCCTCCGGGACGGCGGCAAGATGCTCGCCTCCCGTTGCGTCGCCTGCAACCTCGACTACCTTCCGCCCCGGCTCTTTTGCGAGGACTGCTTCGCGGAGCTGAGCGAATTCGTGGACGTGCCGCCCGAGGGCCGCGTCGCCGCGGTCACGATGGCTCACCTGGATCGACGGGGTACGCCGCTGTCCCGTCCCCAGGTCTGGGCCCTCGTGACGTTCGAAGGAATTCGAGGCGGATTGGTCCATCGACTCCTCGTCCCTCCCGCCAAGGCGAGGGTCGGCCTGGCCGTCCGCGCGAAACTCAAGGCGCGGGGCGATCGGGTCGGCGCGGTCACCGACATCGAAGGGTTCGAGCCAGTCCGTTCCTGAAACTGAAAATCGGGCCGCTGGCTTGATAACCCCCTGGCTGGGTACCGCGCGTACCATGATGCGGAAGCCGTCCGTGGAGCCCGAGCAGAAGACCTTCAAGTTCAAAATCTGCCTCGTCGGCGAGGAGGGCGTCGGCAAGACGAGCCTCATCCACCGGTTCGTATCCGGGGCTTTCGACGAGACCTACATCCGGACGCTCGGTGCGGTTGTCTCCAAGAAGACGGTCGCGCTCGGCTCGATGCAAGGCCGGCCGGTCCAGGTCGACATGATGATCCTCGACATCATGGGCAAGCGAACGTTCCTCCAGCTGTTCAAGGAAGCCTATTTCCACGGCGCGAAGGGGGTCCTCGCGGTCTTCGACATGACCCGGCAGGCCTCCCTGCGCGACATGTCGAAGTGGATCGATGGAGTCCGCGACTCCGTCGGCCCGATCCCCGTCTACGCCCTCGGCAACAAGACGGACCTGACCGCGCGGCGGGAAGTGAACCCGGAAGACGCCGCGAACATCCTCCGCTCCTACGAATGCCCGGTCCTCTACACGTCCGCGAAGACCGGCGACAACGTCGAGCAGGCTTTCCAGGGCCTCGCGAAGACGATCGTCGAGTCGAGCCAGTCCGGATGATCGAGTCCTGCGGCGCAACCATCTTATAAGGCGCGGGCGTTTGAAAGCCTCCGAGGCGTTCATGCGGGCCGACGAAGATCAGAAGGCCCTCGACAAAGAGCTGAAACGGTGGGAGGAGACGACCCTCCGGGAGGCCCTGAAGTCCCTCCCTGAACGTCGCGCGGAATTTCTCACCACGTCGAGCCGTCCCGTGAAACGGTTGTACACGCCCCTCGATCTCGCGGGCAAGACGGACGAGGAACGGGTCGGGAAGCCCGGTGAGTTCCCGTACACCCGCGGCATCCATCCGACGATGTACCGCGGTCGCCTGTGGACGATGCGGATGTTCGCGGGGTTCGGCGGCGCGGAGGACACGAACCGCCGGTTCAAGTATCTCAGCAGTCACGGCGAGACCGGGCTCAGCGTCGCGTTCGATATGCCGACCCTGTACGGCTACGACACGGACGCCCCTGAAGCAAAGGGGGAGTTCGGGACCTGCGGGGTCGCCGTCTCGTCGCTGGAGGACATGAAGATCCTCTTCGCGGGGATCGACCTGCGAGCGGTGAGCACGTCGATGACGATCAACAGCCCCGCGTCGGCGATCTGGGCGATGTACCTCGCCGCGGCGGAGGCCCAAGGGGCGCCCCTCTCCTCGTTACGGGGCACGATCCAGAACGACATCCTCAAGGAATATCAGGCCCAGAAGGAGTGGATCTTCCCGCCGGAGCCGTCGATGCGCCTCGTCGTCGACACTTTTGAGTTCGGGGCGAAGGAGGTGCCGCTGTGGAACACGATCTCGATCAGCGGGTACCACATCCGAGAGGCCGGCGCCACCGCGGGACAGGAACTGGCCTTCACGTTGGCGAATGGCATGGAGTATGTGCGATGGGGTATCGACCGCGGTCTCAAAGTCGACGACTTCGCAAACCGCCTCTCGTTCTTCTTCAACGCCCACAACGACCTGTTCGAGGAGATCGCGAAGTATCGCGCCGCCCGACGGATCTGGGCGCGGGAGATGAGGGATACCTTCGGCGCGAAGAACCCGCGGTCGTGGCTCCTCCGGTTCCACGCGCAGACCGCCGGCGTCAGCTTGACCGCCCAGCAACCTGAGGTCAACCTCGTCCGGACGACGGTCCAGGCCCTCGCCGCCGTCCTCGGGGGAGCTCAATCCCTTCATACGAACGCGTACGACGAAGCGTATCAGGTCCCGAACGAAGCGGCCGCGCGCCTCGCCCTCCGGACGCAGCAGATCTTGGCCCACGAGAGCGGCGTCCCGAATACGGTCGACCCCCTCGGCGGCTCGTATTTCCTCGAGGCCCTCACGGACGAACTCGAGGAAGAGGCCTACCGGTACTTCGACCGGATCCAGGGGCTCGGCGGCGTCATCCCCGCGATCCGGAAAGGGTTCTTCCAACAGGAGATTGCGAACTCCGCATACCGATACCAGCGGGAGATCGAGGACCGCGAGCGGGTGATCGTCGGCGTCAACGATTTCGTCGTGGACGAACAGCCGGATTTCGAGGTCCTGCGGGTCTCGGAGGCGTCGCTCAAAGCCCAGACGGCCCGGCTCAGCAAGATTCGCCGAACGCGGGACTCGAAGAAGCACACCGCCGCCCTCGACCGCCTCCGGAAGGCGTGCGAATCGGACGACAACACGATGCCGTTCATCCTCGACGCGGTCCGGGCGAAGGCGACGCTCGGCGAGATCTGCGACGTGATGCGCGAGGTCTTCGGCGCTTACGAGGAACCGCTCCTGTATTGAGGTGGTCCGATCGCGAAGAAGATCCGCGTCCTGATTGCGAAACCGGGACTCGACGGCCACGACCGCGGGGCCAAGGTCGTCGCCCGCGCGTTGCGCGACGCCGGCATGGAGGTCATCTACACCGGCTTGCGGCAGAGTCCGGAGGACATCGTCGAGGCCGCGATCCAGGAGGACGTCGACGCGATCGGCCTGTCGTGCCTCAGCGGGGCGCACATGACCCTTTTCCCGGAGGTCGTGAAGCTCCTCAAGAAACGGAAGTCGGGCGACATCCTCGTCGCGGGCGGCGGGATCATTCCGGAGGAAGACATTCCCAAGCTCAAGAAGGCCGGCATCAAGGTCGTGTTCGGCCCCGGTACGCCGCTCCGCGAAATCGTCGCCTTCTTCGAGACCGCAGGTAAAGGGGCGTGAGCGGGTGCCGGCCCGGAAGGGGACCGCGGCGCGTCCCCGGGACCCGGTCCCCGGCCTGGTCGATTCCCTCCTGAAGGGCGACAAGCGGGCGGCGGGGAAGCTCATCTCCCTGATCGAGGACGACGAGCCGGAGGCCACCGAGGCCCTCGCCCGGATCCATCCGCACACAGGCCGGGCCCACGTCGTCGGATTCACCGGGCCGCCCGGCGTCGGCAAGAGTTCCCTCATCAACCGCCTTGTCCGGACCCTTCGCGGCCGGGCGAAGAAAGTCGGCGTCGTGGCGGTCGATCCGACGTCGCCCTACACGGGCGGAGCAGTCCTCGGCGACCGCATCCGCATGGCCGACACCGGCGTCGATCCGGGCGTCTTCATCCGGTCGATGGCGACGCGGGGCCATGCGGGCGGCTTGGCCCTTGCGACCTTCGACGCGGTCCGAGTCTTGGACGCGCTCGGAATGGACCTCGTGCTCGTCGAGACGGTCGGCGCGGGCCAGAGCGAGGTGGAGATCGCGACGAGGGCCCACTCGACCGTCGTGGTCGAGATGCCGATGACCGGCGACGCGGTCCAGACGATGAAGGCGGGGATCCTGGAGATCGGCGATGTGTACGTCGTCAACAAGGTCGACCTCGGGAACGCGGACGTCCTCGTCGCGAATCTGAAGTTTCAGCTCGAAGCGCGGGACGGCTGGACCCCGCCGATCATCCGGACGGCAGCGATCGAGGGCCGCGGGATCGACGAATTGGCCGACGCCCTGATGAGACACGCCACGTTCTTGGACGAGACTGGGCTCCGGAAGCAGCGCGAGATCGCCCGCGCCCGACTCGAGATCCTCGAGAACGCGCAGCGCCTCCTCGCCCGTCAGGTGGAGGCCGGATCCGCCTTCGGCAAGGACTTCGAGCGGATGGCCGAGGACGTGGCGTCGCGGCGTTTGGACCCGAACGCTGCGGCACGAAAGCTGTTGCCCACAAGTTCCCGCAAGCCTCTTTGAATGAGCATCAGTCGAGACGACGAATAGACGACGGGACGCTCGGGTGGGGATTTGAACCCCAGATAACCCGCTTAGGAGGCGGGTGCCCTGTCCGTGCTAGGCGACCCGAGCGCGGCGACGACGGGTTAAGTCGGCCATTAAAGCTTCGGCGAGTCCGACCCCGAAGGTTGTTCGGAACCCATCGAGGACTAGAGTTCCTCGGGGGTCTTTTCCCGCTCCGTCGGAGGCTCTGCCTTCGGTGCCTTCGGTTTCGCCTTCGTCGCGGTCGCCTTCCTCCTCGGCTTCGTCTCGGAAGCGGCCGCGGGTTTTTCCTCCGTCGCGGGGGCTTCGGCCTTCACCGACGTCGCAGGCTCCGCCTTGGCCTCCTTCTTTTCATATTCCTCGAGGAATCGAATCGTCTTGAGCTCGGTGAGTTCCCGGAGGTCCGCGACCACGCGGAACTTGGAGACGAACCACTTCTCGTCCGTCTTGCAGACGTCGGGAACCTGAATCTCCGCGCTCCCGTCCTTCAAATGGATCTTGAATTGGTCGCCCAGGCCATAGTCCATGTCGATCACGGCCCGGACGCGCTCCTCCGGGGTCAGGGCTTTGCGGGTCGGCTTGACAACGTACTTGAGGGTCTTCCCCGCGAGTGGGTTGTTGAAGTCGACCCGGACGCGGCCCGCGCTGACGGCCGTTACGATCCCGTGCTTGCCGCTGATGGAAACTTCCATCCCGACTTCCGGGTTGATCTCTTGACGGAGGAACTCTCGCTCGGTCCGCAGTTCGACGAGCCGCGGATCGCGGGCCCCGGCCCCCTTGTCCGCGGGGATGACGACCTCCTTCGTCTCGCCGATCTTGGCGCCGACGAGCGCGGCGTCGAGGCCCTCGAAGAGCCGGCCCTTTCCGACGACGACCGGCGTCTCGATGTAGACCTTCTTCTCGTCGAACTTGCCTTCTTTCTTCGCGACCTCGTCATGGGTCGTGTCGAAAAGAGTCTGGGTCCCGTTCGGGTTGATCGTCCAGGCATCGTACTCGAGCCAAGCAATGTCGCCCTTTTCGATCGTCTCGGAGACCAACCACTCACCGCGAGCACGTTCTGAAGGGCCGCACTACTTTAAACCTTACGGGGAGCGGCTCCGAACCTCTGGCCGAGGGATTCAATAGCGATCCCGCCCGTTCCGAATTGTTGTCCTCGTCGCCGGCCCCGTCAATTGAGAGCGGGCGGAATCCGTCTCGCTTTGATTCCCGACTCATGCTGCGAGTCGCCCTGGTCGTTGCAGGTTCCCTGCTCCTGGTTCTGACGCTCGTCTTTCCACTCGTCCTCGTCCAGGAGGAGGCGATCGATGCCACCGCGTCCGGCTGGTCCGATCGCGAGGTTTCGAGCGGTGGAAGACTCGCGGTAGAAGCTCGTCTCGGGTCTCCCGGCTGCGACGTTTCTGTCTATCTCTTCTCCTTGGAGGAGTGGCAGGCTTTCATCGGTGTGAGGGCGGCGACTTCGTCCCAGCTTCAAGCCGATCCCAGCTACCGTCGCCTTCCCCCTGACCAACAGGAGCAGGTTTTCAGCCAGCAACTCGCAGCGAATCTAGAGCGCGCAGGCATCCGAGCGGATGTGGACTGCAACCGATCCATGGTCCGTTTCCCCGGATGGATTGCGCGGCTCGTTGCATTCAGTCATTCGAACGTTTCGTACACAATGAGGATCGCATTTCTCGATCAGAATCCAATCTACGCGGCCGGCCTGGCCGGGGGAATCGGACTACCCACGACGGGAACGGCACTCCTCGTCCTGTATTTTCGGAAACGCCCGCCGATGGTCCCCCTCACGGGACCGGACCCGGACTGAGTGAGCAGGGATTGCCGGGCCGCCTCTCGGACCCGGTCACTTTACCATGCCGATGGCGACGGAGATGCGCTTGTACCGATTCCGGATCGTGACCTCGGTGACTCCGGCGACTTCCGCGACCTCTTTCTGGGTGCACGGCTTGGCGGAGAGGATCGCCGCGATGTAGATCGTCGCGGCTGCGACGCCGCTCGGCGCGACGCCCGACGCGAGTTCGTCCTTCTCGACCTTGTCGAGGATCTCCTTCGCCTTCCGCTGCACGTCCATGTCGAGGTCCAGGCGGTTGCAGAACCGCGCGATGTAGTCCCGTGGGCTTTGCGGGAGCAGCCTGAGTCCGAGTTCCCGGACCAGCGTGCGGTAGGTCCGACCGATCGACTTCCGGTCCACGCTCGACTTGGAGGCGATCTCGTCCAGGGTCCGCGGCACGCCGCACTGGCGGCACGATGCGTACAGGGTCGCCGCGACCACCTCATCGATGGATCGGCCGCGCACGAGGTTCTTCGTCGACGCCCGGCGGTACAGGACCGCGGCGCTCTCGCGGACATGCCGCGGGAGTCCCATCTTGGAGGCCATCGTGTTGATCTCCGTCAGGCCCTGGGCGAGGGACCGCTCGCCGCTCTTCGACGTGCGGATCCGGTGCTGCCACTTCCGTAGGCGGTAGATCTGGGCCCGCGACTTGTGCGGGATCTGCCGGCCGTACGCGTCCTTGTTCCGCCAGCCGATCGACGTCGACAGGCCTTTGTCGTGGGCCATGATCGTGCTCGGCGGCCCGGCCCGCTCCCGAGACTCGCGCTGCTCGGAGTCGAAGGCCCGCCACTCCGGACCTTCGTCGATGATCATGTCGTCCAGCACGAGTCCACAGTCCTCGCAGACGATCTCGGCGCGCGAATAGTCCCGGACCAAGTGGTCTCCACGGCACTCCGGACATGCCGTTGTAATCTCGACCTCACGCACTCTAAGCAGTCCTCCCCCGCAAGAAGAACATCATGCATACGAAACAGGGATTATATTAACCCTTTCCTTGATAGCCAGGGTCGCTATTTTCGCACGTTGCGCGGGCGGTTTTTGACGGTACCGCCGCGAACGGAACATTTCTCCCGTGGGCCTCGAATAGGCGAGCGATCAGCCCGGGACCTCGAAGAACTCGCCGTTCCGGAGCATGCGCCATCGCCCCGGCAAGGTGGGGAGGACCTCGGAGCAGACGACCCGCATGTCCCCGGTCGAGGTCTCGTGGAGGGTGTAGTATGGCACGCACGTCCGGGCGTCGCGGTGGGCGATCAGGCGGCCGCCGTCGAGCATCAGGAACGTGTAGGACTCGACCTTCCGCGGGAACTCCGCGTCGATGGCGGCCTTGGCCTTCGCCACGGCCTGCTTGAATTCCGGCAGCGGACGGGCCTCTGTCCCCAAGGAGTCGAGGAACCGGTCGTAGATCAATTGCGTGTCGATCTTCCCATCCTGCAGGCCGAACCCTTCGATCTCTCCGTTGTGGGCGAAGAAGGTCACCCGGCCATCGACCTCCCGACGGAACGGGTGCGCGTATTGCTCCTGGATCGTATCCCTCTTCGAGGCATACCGGAGGTGGACGAGGAGCGAGAGCGGAGGGCTGCAGACCCGGACGAGGCGCTTCACGGCCTCCTCGTACTTGGGATCCGCCGTCGCCTTGGCCGCACTCCGGGCGTAGAATTCCCCGTCGGCCCCGAGGCAGGCGATGCCCCACCCGTCCGGATGGCCCGCCTTGGGGTTCGGTTGCGGGCAGCCGAAGTCCCGGTAGTTGCGGCCGGTGTCCGCGAGCTGGCGGAAGGCCATCAGGGTCTCGACCGGCGCGGGTTTGCGGCTGACGATCCCGAGCATGCGGCACATGTCAGTCCAGCTTGTACCCGATCTTCCGGAGGAAGGCGCGCCGTTCGTCCCGCTCCTTCTTCCCTTCGATCCCCTTCGCGCGTTCGCCGTCCACGACTCCGAGGACCCCCCGACCGCGAGGCGTTTTCGCGACGATCACGTCGACCGGGTTCGCCGTCGCGGCGAAAATGGTCACGGTCTCCGGCACCTCCCGGACGGCCCGGAGGACGTTGATCGGATACGCGTCCCGGAGGAAGACGATGAAGAAGTGGCCCGCGCCGATCGCCAGCGCGTTCTTCGCGGCGAGCGCCTTGAGGTCTTCCGCGTTCCCTTCGACGCGGACCAGGCAGGGGCCGGAGGCCTCGCAGAACGCCAGGCCGAAGTGGATTCCGGGGACCGCCCCGACGAGGGCCTCGTGGAGGTCCTCCGCGGTCTTGATGAAGTGGGTCTGGCCGAGGATCACGTTGAGGCCGTCCGGGTTCTCGATCGCGACGAGTTCCGTGTCCACCGGCATCGCCGATGTATCCGCCCTTGCGAATTAAAGTCTTGTTGCGAACCCCTAAGGGTAGGGTACGTGCACTCGGAAGGGCCACGGATGGAGAGCCCCCTCCGCGGCGCATGACTCGGTTGCGGGGACTGTGGACGATCCTGGGCGAGGTTCACGACGTCGAGGAACGCGACGAGCTGGCCCTCGTCGCGACGACGATCCAGGTGCACTTCGCCCATGCCAAGGCGCGGGAGCGGGCCCTCGTGGAGTTCATGGCGGTCCGGTTCCGGTGGCCGGCCTCACGGACGCGCCGGCGGCTCGCGGCGCTCGTCGACCTGGGGGTCCTGCGATGTTCTCGGGACCTCGCCGACAATTGGACGAAGGTGTTCGAGGTGATCGACCGGCCGCATGTCCCGGCGGCCCTTGCCGTCGAGATGGGCGCCTAGTTTCAACCCGGCTTCGTGGTCGCCTTCGTCACCCGCTCGAGGAAGCCGGCGGCACGAAGCGGCTGGTAACACAACATCAGGAAGTCCGAGGCCACCAGGACGAAGATCTCGCGGGGCACCTGGGACATGGACCGATGTCGCACGGCCGCGACCGACCCGCCCATGTGGAGTTCGAAGGGGAATCCCATCCGCTGGCTCGCCGCGACCAGTCGCCGGACGGCGCTCCTCTCCTTCGTCACGAGGGCCCGATGCAGGCTCGACCCGTTCGGCTCCACGAACGCGTAGGCGACGACCTCGGGCGGATTCGTGATGCCCGGGAGGGAGTCCTCGCGGAGGGCGAAGCCGAAGGCGAAACCGGCCCGCACGTTGCGCCGGACTCGCGAGAATTCGTATCCCTCGAAGCGGCGGTTCGACCGATGCCTCCGTCGAAAGTTCTCCATGGGCCACTGGAGCGGCCGTCGGATCCGCTCGAACGTGGCCGCGATCTCGGAGCTCCGGTCGGGTTCCACGGAGGCCGCGGATTCCGTGAGAAGCCATAAGCCCTCCGGGCTCTCGCCTTGTCCGCAGAGGGCCGCGGAGGGGCGACAGTCCCGCCGAAATCGATTACGATTAACTAGATATTCGACATGGACCTCCCTGGCGACTGCGAAGGGAAGGGAGCGTCATGGCCACGGAACACCGCCTGCCCGATACCGTGCGACCGGAGAAGTATTCGATTGAGCTGCGACCGAACCTCAAGGCCTTCTCGTTCGAGGGGAGCGAGTCGATCCGGATTCAGGTCGCGCGGCCCACGAAGACGATCGTGCTGAACGCGGAAGGACTCGAGGTCCGCGAGGCCACGGTCAGCTCGTCGAAGGGCGGGAGCCTTCCGGCGACCTCGATCGATTTCGATTCGAAGCGTGAGGTGTTGCGGCTGGACTTCGCCGAGTCCGTCCCCTCCGGTCCCGCGACCCTGAGGCTCTCGTTTTCCGGCACGCTCAACGACGAACTCGCGGGCTTCTACCGAAGCCGGTACACGATGTCCGACGGGAAGCAAGGGTACATGGCCGCGACCCAGTTCGAGTCGACGAACGCACGGCGCGCCTTCCCCTGCTGGGACGAGCCCGCCGCGAAGGCGACCTTCGAGGTGTCCCTCGTCGTCCCCGATGGGATGACGGCGATCTCGAACACGCCGCCACTCGACGAGAAGGATCTCGGGGATGGCACCCGCCTCGTGAGGTTCGCGGAGACGCCGCGGATGTCGACGTACCTCCTCGCCTTCGCGATCGGCCCCCTCGATACGATCGAAGGCAAGGCCCGGCGGGGCACGAAACTCGCAGTGTGGGCCCTTCCGGACCGGATCGGCCACAGCCGCTGGGCCCTCGACGAAGCGATCCGCATCCTCGACTACCTGAACGACTACTATGGCATTCCGTATCCGCTCGAGAAGCTCGACCACATCGCGCTCCAGGACTTCGCCGCCGGCGCGATGGAGAACTGGGGCGCGATCACGTACCGGGAGCGGATCCTGCTCTTCGACCCCGCCACCTCCTCCGCGCAGACGCGGCAGACGATCGTCGAGGTCATCGCCCACGAGACGGCCCACATGTGGTTCGGGGACCTCGTCACGATGGCGTGGTGGGACGACCTCTGGCTGAACGAGAGCTTCGCGTCGTGGATGGGGGCCAAGACGACCGGCGCCCTCCATCCGGAGTGGAAGATGTGGACCCAGTTCTTGGAGGAGGACATCGTCCGCGGGCTCGCCCTGGACGGCCTCAAGAGCTCCCACCCGATCGAGGTCCCCGTCCGGGACCCGGCGGAGATCCGCGAGATCTTCGATGACATCAGCTACAGCAAGGGCGCCTCGATCTTGCGGATGCTGGAGCAGTTTCTCGGGGAGGCGACGTTCCGGCGCGGGATCCGCGATTACCTGAAGGCCCATGCCTACGGCAACGCGCGGACGGAGGACTTGTGGCGGGCGCTGACCGCCGCTTCGCACCAGCCGGTTCGGGCGCTCATGGGCTCCTGGACCCGGCAGACGGGGTTCCCCCTCCTGGACGTCCAGGTGAAGAGGACCGGCGGGAGCGCCCGGGTCGGCCTCACCCAGTCCCGCTTCCTCTACAGCGACATCCTCGGGCCCTCCAAGGACCGGACGCGGTGGAAGGTCCCCGTGCGGATCGCGCGGGCGGGGCAGAAGAAGCCGGTGTCCTTCCTCATGGAGAAGAAGACCGAATCGCGTCCCCTCGGACGGTCCCGGCGATCGGCCGACAAGGACTGGATCAAGGTGAATGCCGGCCAGTCGGGATTCTACCGCGTCAATTATCCGCCGGAGGAATGGGACCGGCTCCGACGGGCCGTCGAAGCGGGCGAGCTCGGGACGGAGGACCGGAGTGGGCTGCAGAACGACGCCCACGCTCTCATGCGGGCCGGATATCTGCCCGCGACGACGCTCCTCGACCTCACGGCCGCTTATCGCGGCGAGGACGACGCGACCGGATGGCGGCTGATCGCGGAGTCCCTCCATGACGTCGAGACGCTGATCTCGGATACGCGGTACCTGGAGAAATTCGACGCCTATGGGCGGGAGCTGTTCCGTCGCGCGGGCGAGCAGAGCGGGTGGGACCCGAAACCGCGCGAAGGCCACCTGGATGCGCTCAAGCGCTCGACGGTCCTGAGCCGCCTCGGCCACCATTCCTACCGCCCCGTCCTCACGGAGGCGGGTCGCCGGTTTGCGCGATACCTCAAGGACCCGTCGACCCTCCATCCGGACCTGCGCGGGGTCGTGTACAACCTCGTCGGCCAGCAGGCGGACCAGGCCACCTACGAAACGCTCTGGGAGCTTCAGCGAAAGGCGGCCCTCCAGGAGGAGCAGGTGCGCCTCCTCATGGCCCTGAGCCATCCGCGCGACGAGCGGCTCCTGCAGGAGACCCTGCGGCGTTCCCTCACGGACGCGGTCCGTTCCCAGGACGCCGTGCTCGTCATCACGACCGTCGCGGCCAGCCGCCCGAGCGTCGGGCGGGACCTCGCGTGGTCCTTCGTCAAGGACAACTGGGACGAGCTCTACCGCCGCTATGCCGAATCCGGGTTCCTGATCCGGAGGCTCGTGCAGATCGCGCAGGAGTTCACGACGCCGGAAGCCGTGAAGGACGTGGAGCGATTCTTCCGGGGCCGCGAAGCCCCGGAAGTCCGCCGGACCGTGCAGCAGTCGATCGAGAAGATCCGCGTCAACGCCGCCTGGCTGAAGAACAACGGGAAAGACCTCGCACGCTGGTTCGCGACCCGAAGTTCCTGAATGAAACACCGGCGAGGGAATTTGGGTTTCTTGCACGGGGCCGATGAGAACCAAGAGCGGAAGACGCGTCTGGCAGCCATCGAAGCAAGAATTGACTGCCTCGTCCGGGCCAAAATTGGCCGGTGACGCTCTCAAGGGGTCCAGGGAAAGCCGACTACGGTTCCTTGGAGGGCGGGCTGCCCTTTCGTCGTATTCGCCAGGCCCAGATTGCAACCGCCACGGCGAGGGATCCTGCCGACGCACCAAGGCCGATGCCAATTCCGAGGGATCGAAGGTCGGAACTCACTGAGGACTGAGGGACCAACGGAATCTGAAATTCACCGACGGTAGGAAGTCGCGTCTGATGGCCGGCCGCATCGGTGGCGACGATGTGGTATCGCAGGGTCGCTTCCGATTGAGGGGCAATCACCTCAACGGCATACAGGTGGGGCTGTCGGACGACCATGTCGAGGTTGTGGGCCAGGCTGGCTACGGAGTACGTCAGCTGGACCGATACGATTGTCCCGTCGTCTTCGACCTCCGCCCAAATGGTCAGATTTTCCCCGGGGAACGCTTGGGAAGGCGGCATGTGGTTGATCGTCGGGGAATCTACATCAGGCGCCGCCTGGACCGTTACAACGCGCGACGCGGTTGCGACCGCTCCGTTCGAGTCTCGGACTTCAAGGCGAATCGTTTGTGGACCTGGTGAGGCATACGAATGCGCCGCGATCTTGTCCGCCGTCCACTGGGTGTCCCAGAGCCCGTCGGCCTGCCAGTCCCAGCGTACTTCCAACGAAGACGTTCTGTCATGGCAGTCGAAGGAACGACTCGCATCGACGCTAAAGGGCGTCAAAGTGTCGCCCGTTGAAGGAATGATCTCGAACGTCGCGACCGGGGGCGTGTTGAACGGGGAATCGCCGATCCCGAAGATCGCGGGTTCCTCCGCGAGGTTCGCGTACCTGTGGAACACATGTCGCAGGACATAGCAGCCCGGGGTCGGCACGGGATTCCTCCCGTTGTCCCGCTGATCCCAACTCCCGTTCGTCGTGTACCTTTCGCCGGGCGCAAGGGTGATGTTCGAGAACGCGGGGGCACAGGTCTGGCCCCGGCTCTGGTTGAGCCATTCCTTGCCCGTCTGGTCCTCGACCGTGATGTAGGCTTGACAGAAGCTCGACCAGTAGAGAGCGGTCGTCTCGTTCCCGACGTTCGTCATGTCCACCGAGTAATTCACAGCCTCACCTGGCACAAAGAAGCGACTCGCCGGTTGCACGTGAATGAAAAGATCCCACGGTCGGACCGTGAAATCGATGTGGGCAGTGGCGGATGGGTTTCCCGCAACGTCCCAAGCTCGCGCTTCGAGGCGGTTCAGGCCCACCACCGTGTCGAGAGCGCCGCGGTACCATTCTACATGCTGGCTGCCCGGGGTGACGCCGAAGGCTTCGAGCCAGGCTCCCCCGTTCAGCCGCAACTCAACGCGTTGAAGGCCACTGTCGGCATCCGTTGCGTTCCCATCAGCATGGATCATAGATTCGCGTATTTCGCCGCCAGACGGAAAGAGGATGTCTACAGTTGGCGCAGATGTGTCCAATGAGGGTACGACGACCGGACGGCCCGCGAGGCCTGCGGCCGCCCCGGCGATGACGCCACAAAGGCAAACTGCAATGACGACCGAGGCGAGAACTCGCATCCTCCCAGGAGGTCCATCTCTCTGAATCCTATATCTGCTTTCTTCCCCGTGACGCGGCGACTAGGCTCCCTCCAACGCTCTGTCCTCGAAACCTTTTTGTTCGTCCTTCTGTTCGTCGGCTTCGAATGGCGAAGGTCTCGGTTTCCGTCAACCGGAAAGTGAAACCGGGGAAGCACGCGATCCTCGATGTCTTCCCCGGTCTCGACCGGTCGGCGGCGTTCCGCGGAATCTTCCCCGACGGTCTCCGCGAGGAGGTCCTTCGGGATTGTCGGATCGACGTCGTCCCCGAGGACATGTACATGTACATCGATGATGACAAAGGGAACGTCGTCGCCGGCCTCGGCTACCTTCAGACCGGAGAGGATCGGATCCTCTATCTCGACGTGCTCCACGAACTCACCCACATCCGGCAGTGGCATGCCGGCAAGGAGCTGTGGGACCGCCGGTACAACTACGTCGATCGTCCGACCGAGGTCGAGGCGTACCAGGTCGCCGTCGACGAGGCGCGTCGCCTCGACATGAGCGATCGCGAGATCGCCGACTACCTTCGGGTCGAATGGACGAGTCGCGAGGAACACGAACGCCTCTGCAAGCACGTCGGCGTCCGGAGTCCCGAGTCGCGCGCGGTCTGAGCAAAGGCCTCAAATGGAGCGCGTCCGTTCGCGCGCCGCGGGACCATGGCGACGATTGCGATTTCGGACTTCCAGAAGGTCGAGATGCGCGTCGGGAGGATCGTCGACGTCGCGGATTTCCCGGAGGCCCGCAATCCCTCATACAGGTTGCGGATCGACTTCGGGCCGCTCGGGATCAAGTCGTCCTCCGCCGCCGTCCATCGTTGGTACACGAAGGCCGATCTGCTGGGACGGTCCGTCGTCGCGGTGACGAACTTCCCTTCCCGCCAGATCGGCCCGTTCATGTCCGAAGTCCTCTGTCTCGGGGCCGTCCAGGCAGACGGCCGCGTCGTGCTGCTCCGTCCGGACGTCGAGGGGGAGTTGGGTGCTC
>VBLT01000140.1 GCA_005878615.1 Methanobacteriota archaeon | reverse complement strand
CGAAGGCGAGGCGGAGGTCGACGGCCGCGTGCTGCCCGGCGACAAGGCCCTCGCGCAGGCGGACCTCGAGCCGCTCGTCCTCCAGTCGAAGGAGGGCCTCGCGATCGTCAACGGGACCTCCGTCATGGCGGGCGTCGGGGCCCTCCTGGTCCACGACGGACTGCGCCTGGTGAAGGACGCGCAAATCGCCGCGTCGATGTCCTTCGAGGCCTTGCGAGGATCCCCGAAGCCCTTCGACGACCGACTCGTCTCCCTCAAGCCGCAGCCCGGCGCCCGCGAGGTCGCAGCAAATCTGCGAAGGCTCCTCCGCGGGAGCGAGATCATCCCGTCGCACAAGGGCCCGCACAAGGTGCAGGACCCCTACACGCTGCGATGCCTCCCGCAGGTCCTCGGGGCCGTGCGCTCCGCCCTCTCCGACGCAGCCGCCGCCCTCCGGATCGAGATGAACGCGGCGACCGACAACCCGCTGATCTTCCCCGAAGGAATGAGCGTGAGCGGCGGGAACTTCCATGCGCAGGCCTTGGCCATGGCCCTCGACCACGTCGCCCTCGGCCTCGCAGTCCTCGCGGGGTTCTCCGAGCGACGGATCGCGCGGCTCGTCGACACTCGGCTGAGCGACCTGCCGCCGTTCCTGACGAAGAAGAGCGGCCTGAACTCCGGCATGATGATCGTCCAGTACGTGGCCGCGGGCTACGCGAGCGACAACAAGGTCCTCGCCCACCCGGCGTCCGCCGACTCGATCCCGACGTCGGCGAATCAAGAGGACTTCGTCCCGATGGGGATGGCGGCGGCCCTCAAGGCCCGTCAGGCCCTGGAGAACGCGGCGCACGTCGTGGCCCTTGAGGTCCTCGCGGCGGCCCAGGGCTTGGAGTTCCTCAAGCCGCTCCGGGCGGGCGTCGGGCCCCGCGCCGGCCTCGCATTCGTGCGGTCCGCGGTCCCGCCGCTCGACGAGGATCGGTCCCTCGCGGGCGATGCGAACCGCATCCTGGAGTGGTTGGCCACCGGGCAGTTCCTCGAGGCGGCGGAGAAGGCCGCGGGCCGCCTCGCGTGATCACTCCGAGGCGCCTTGGATGGACCGGAAGCAGACCGGGCACCGGCCGACGCGGGACGCGCACAGCTCGTGGAAGTCCCGGCCGCAGCCGCAGCGGGTGACCTTGAATCCTTTCTTGATCAGGCCCTTGCAGATCGGGCAGCGCGTCTCCAGGTCCGCGACGAGGCGCTTCGCCTTCTCCGCGCCAATCTCGGAGACGTCGATCTGGGCGATCATCTCCTGCGTGTACTCCTTGTCGTCGAAGACCCGGTGGGAGACGATCTGGATCGCGAGCGGCACGGACCCGGAGGCGGTCATCTTGAGCCGCAGCCGGAGGGCCTCCGAGGTGTGCGCGCGGACCGCGGGGAGGGCCAAGTTCCCTTCCGTCTCCGCGTCGCCGAGGATCCGGACCCATACGTCCTTTGCGGCCCCCTTCCCCTCGTTCTCGACGGTCAAGGTCGCCTCGGTCCACTCGTTCACCCGAGCGGGCGCGACGTCGAGGAAGCCCCGCATGCTCGGGGCGAAGGCCTCGGTGGCCTCCCAGGCGAGGCGGTACGCTTCCTCCGCCGACCGGGTGGCCTCGGCGAAGTCGGACTTGCGGAGCTGGACAGCCTGGGCGAGCTTCGCCTCCGCGGGCTTCATGTCGATGCCGAACTTGCGGCCGTTGCGGACTGTCGTCTCCGCCTTGAACGTGAGATCGATGAAGCGCTTCTCGATGATCTTCGCAGACTCGACGCGCTCGAGGGCGTTGTTCACGACGTCCATCGCGTTGTCGTATTCGCCGCGCAGGATGCGCTCGTTGGCCTGGCGCAGCATCGCCTCCGCATCGCGCGCGTCGGACCCGAGCCGCTTCGCGTGGGCCACGTTCTCCGCCGCGTCTTGGAGGGCGCGGTTCAGCTTCGCGGCGAGGGCCGTGTTCGCCTCGTCGCGGGCGGACCGGATGTTCGCCATGGCCTCCTGGAAGTCGTCGGACTCCAGGCGCGTCCTCGCCTCCGCGAACCGGTTCATCGCGGCCGTCGGATCGACGTCCATCTTGCGGCACATCGCGAGGAGGGCTTCGGCCCTCGTGAGCTGGTCCCTCAGATAGGAGGCGATCAAACTGCGGCCCCATTCGATGCTCCCGGCGAACGCGGCCCGGGCCCGTTCGACCTCTCCCAGCTCGAACGCGGATTCGCCGTCTTGGAAGGCCTTCTCGAACTTCGAGGCGTCCGCGCCGACGTCCACCGCGGTCTCCAGGAGCGCCTTCGCCTTATCCCGGACCTCCGCGACCTCGTCGAGGAGGACCCGCAGGTCCGCGATGGAATCGGATGCATGGATCGCCGTGTCGAGCGCCTTGACGTAATCCCCGAGGGCGAACGCCTTGCGGCTGTCGGAGACGAGGTCCATGACGATCGAGGACCCCTTGCCGAGGTCGCGCAGCTTTCCCTCCACGCTCTCGACCGCCTGCTTCGCGATCTGCTGCTGCAGGCCGACCCGTTCTGCCTCGGCCTCGCTCTGGAGGGCCGTCGCAATCGCCTGGCGATACTTCTTCGCCCGGAACAGCTCCCGGGCCTTCTCGAACAGCTTCTCCGAGGACCGCGTGTCGGCCCCCTCGCGTCGCGCCTTCGCGAGGGCCTCCTCGAACCGCTTCATGATCGAGGCGACCGCCTGGTCGCGTTCCTTCGTCGCGTCGACGTCCGCCTGCGCGACGATGTCGAGGGCCTCGTCGAACTGCCCCATCCGGTACGCCCGCTCGGCCCTCTCCAGGAGCCCGCTCGTCCGCGGCAGCGGGGTGTTCATCGCCTCCGCGTCCGCGAGGACCTCCCGGACCCTCCGGAGGGCGGCCTCGGCCTCCTCTCCCTGCCGCCGCAGGGTCTCGAGCTGCGCCTTGAGTTGCATCGCGAGGTCCGCGGCCCGCTCCACCTCGCCGGCCTCGAGATGTCCGCGGGCCTTCCCGAGGGCCTCGGTCGATGTCGCGAGGTCCGCGCCCTCGACGGATGCGAGGATCTCTTCCGCTTCGTTCAGCGTCAGCAGGAGCCTCTCGCGGATGAGCGACGTGAACTCGTCCTCCGTGCGTTGGGCGAGCCCGAGGGCCCTCTCGTATTCCTTCGCCTTCATCGCCTCCTTCGCCTCGGCGAAGACCTCCCGCAGATGCGGGGCCGCGATCCCGAGTCGCTCTGCGAGCTCGAGCCGCGCGCGGGACGACAAGATTTTCTGGGCCGAGGAATAGAGGACCGTGAGTTTGTCCGTCTCCGCGCGGGCCGCCCCCGCGAGCTGGAGGGCGCGTTCCAAATCCATCTGTTCGAACGCCTTCTTCGCGTCGACGAGCATCTCGACGACCTTCGAGACGTCCACGTTCCGTTTCTTCGCGTCGGCGACGAACGCGGCCGCGGTCGCGATCGCGTTGTAGGCCTGCTTGTGCATCCCCGCCGCCTTGTTCGCGTGGTCATTCGCCTCGTTCAGGAGCCGCAGTCCCTCGTGGTAATTCTGGACTCCCAGCGCCATGCGCGCCCGGCGAACCAGGTCGTTCATCTCGTCCACGTCGACCTTGAGGCCCTGGATCGTGACGACCCGTCCTCGGACGAGGCTGAGCAGGTTGTCCGCGAGGCCCGCCAACGCTTCGGTCGCCTTCTCTCGGGTGCCGACGATCTCCGCGGACCGGCCGCTGGCCAGATAGGCATTCAGTTCGCGGTGCAGCGCCTCGAGGTTCGACACGTTCGCCCCGAGGTCGACGCCGATGCGGACCGCGACCGCGAGGTCTCCGACGATTTCGTCGGCCCGGGTTCGGACCCGCCCCTCGACGAACGCCTGGCCCTCGGCGACGGCCTTCAGGGCGCCTTCGAAATCCTGCGCCCCCATCGAGGCGTCCGCCCGGTTGATCAGGGCCTTCAGGGTCCCGCTCTCATCCCCGAGATGGGGGAGCGCCGTCCGAAGGGAGGAGATTTGTCCGGCCGCGCGCTCGGCGAGGATCCGCCCCGCCTTCGCCTGCACGGCGGCGGCGAGGTCCAGCGCCCGGCGGTAGTCGTCCGCCTTCACCGCGACGATCGCTTCCTGGAGCGACCTCGAGGGTTCCGCCAGGTCCGCGCCGTTCTGTTCGCCCAACGTCAAGATGAATTCCGCGCGCTCGAGGGCCTCCATCACCCGCTCGCGCTCCGCCCTCCGCAGTTCGTCGAAGGACGCTTGGATCGCCTTCTCGACCTCCGGTGGATTCCGATCCTTGTACGCCTGGCGGGCGGCCTCGGCGAGTTTCCGAGCGCGTACCGTCTGCACGCCGAACCCCTCGACCTCGGCGAAGGCCCGGTGGAGCTCCTTCAACCGCGCCTCGACCTTGCGGTATCGATCGAGGATCGCGTCGACCGCGCCATCCGCGCGCTTGGCGTAACCGAGGGCTTCTTGGAATGCGCCGCGGCGGATCGCCTCGCGCGCGGTGTTCAGGTCCTCGAAAGGCGCCTTCAAATCGACGCCCATGTTCGCCGCGGCGGCGAATTTCTCGCGCGACGTCGCGAGGACTCCGACGACCCGCTGAAACTGCGTCTGCTGGGCCGTCTGGAACCCTTGCTTCGCGAGCTGAGCCGCTTCCCGGTATGCTCCTTTGCGGATCGCGCCCTCGGCCTTCGCGAACAGGTCTTGCGCGGCCGTCGGGTCGGCGCCCATCGCCCTCGCCTCCTGGACGATGCGCGAGAAATCCCCCGCGCTCCCCTCGAGCGATCGCTGGAGGGCTTTCTCCGATTCCGCGCGGCTCTGGCTCAGCGCGTTCTTCGCCTTCTCGAAGTCGAGGTTGGTGATGTCGCCCCGGGCCCGCTCGATCAGGTTCGAAGCCTTAGTCGTGTCCGCGCCGAGCTCCGCGGCAGACCGCATCAGGTCCTCCGCGTCGCGGATCTCCTTCCCCTGCGCGGAGGTGAGGTCCTCTCGGATCGTGTCGAGCCCCTCCTTCGTGAATTCGAGGGCGCTCTGGAAGTCGTTGTTCTCCATCGCCGTGCGCGCGCGAGAGAGGAGGTCCTCGATGGGGGCGACGTTGCGGTTCAGGTTCTTCGCGGACAGGATGAGCGCTTGCGCGTTGGAGAAAGAGGACGACAGGTGCTCTTGGAGGATCTTCTCGCTCCGTTTCCAGGCCTTCTTGGCCAAGTCGATGGCGACTCCGAGGTCGCCGCCGGCGAGGGCGCCTTCCGCCTTCGCGAGCGTCGACTCCGTCTCCGCCAGATCGGCCCCGACGCCCTTCGCGAGGCGTCCTAAGTTCGCGCTCGAGTCGACGATCGCCCGCGCGCGGTCCCGGTAGTTCCGCTTCCCGCGTTCGAGGGCCTCGTTTGCCTTGTCGACCGCGACCTTGTAGTCCTTCGCGACCATCGCGCCGCCGGCCTCCGCGAGGGCCTTCTCGGCCTCCGTGACGGTCGCGTCGACTCGGCGCGCCTGGTCGATCATGTCCTGGGCGGCGCGGAGGCCGTCCTCCGCGGCCTGCCGGGTCCGGGCGGTCTCTTTGACCCGCTCTTCTAGCTGCTTCCGCAGCGCATTGTCCCGGAGGTACCCGCTCACCTGTCGAGGGCTCCGCTGCCTCGGGGGAAGGCATCGGCTCCTCCACCGAGAATCAGCACGGTTGCGAGGATTCGGAGCTTATAAACGGCTTATCTTTCGATTATCACGGATGATTCATCCCGTCGATCCGGACGCGATGGCGGGACGAAATTCCGGAGTGGCCTACGGGGACCCTGCGGGGACCGCCGCGGCCTGGCGGGACGCCTCGTTCGATTCCGGTGGCGGCAGCTCGTTCGGGGCCTCGGGCGCTTCGGACGTGTCGTCGGGGGTCTCCTCCGGCCGCTCCTTGTACGGGACGCCGGCCTTCTGCGCCATCAACCGGCGGATGCCTTCGCGGTCCGTCGACTTGAGGCCGAAGAACTCCGCGAAGTACCGAGTCGTCGTCAGCGCCAGGGATCGTCCGGACGGTTTCCGGTTGATCAGGCCGAGGTCCTCCAGCCCTTTCGTGTGCTCGTAGACCTTGGAGCCGATCATGTCGAACAGGTCGCTCTGGAGGAGCGGCTGGTGGTAGGCGATCAGGGCCGCCGTCTTGAGGAGGTCCCGGTCGATCTCCGGAGGCGCGAAGGCCCGCGCCCGTTCCGCGAACTCGGATCGGATCTGCATCGTCCACTTCGTGCCGATCTGCGCGACCTCGATCGCGCTCTCCCGCTTCGTGTACTCCTGGGCGAGGGCTCGCAGATGCGACCGGATCACTTCAGGCTCGAGGCGCGTCGTCTGCGCGAGTTCCTCCGGCGTGAGCGCCTTGCCGGCGCTGAAGAGGGCGGCCTCGACGATCGCCCGCGGGTTCATGGGACCGCCTCCGGCGTCGCGGCGGGAGGCTTCGGCCCGAGGGCCGGGATCGCGAGGAGCTCCTCCGTCGGGAGGTCCGCCTCCATCGACAGCCGCTTGACGAGGATCTCCCCGTAAGGGTAGTCCTTCTGCCAAAGCTTCACCTTCTCCAGGTGGGCGAGGAAGAGCAACGACATGAAGACGGTGACCTCGTCCCAGATGTCGCCGACGGTCAGCTGGCGCAATGGGATCGGCTCGCCGTTGAACTGGGCCAGGCGCTGCCACGTGAGCGCGATGTCCTCCGTCAGGTCCTCGCCGTGGACCTTCTGATGGAAGTTCGGCGCGAACTTGCGGATCGCCGCTTCCCGCAGGGCATTCCGCTGGAGCTGCAGGTCGGCCTCCCGGCGCGCCTCGTCGAAGGCGTCCATCAGCTCCATGAGGGTCACGGCCCGCCGGCCCTCCCGGCGGATCGCCTCCGTGAGGGGCGTCGCCGTCCCGTCGAGGACGACCTGGTTGTAGTCGAGGTCCGCGGGGTCGCGGAACATGTCGAGGTCCCAGGCGCCATCGTCCGGCGGCGCCTCCGGCGGCATCGCGTTGAGGAGGACCTTGTCGCTCTGCAGCTTGAGGATCGACCAGGCGAGGAAGACGAGCTTCCCGGCCGTGACGAAGTTCACCGTCCCCTCCTTCTTGACCTTCTCCAGGAACAGTTTCGTGAAGGGGGTGAGGTTGATCTCCCACGGGTCCATCTGTCGCTCCAGGACCAGCTCGAACGCGGCGACGACGGACTTCTCGAACGGGTCGCGGACCGCGACGTGCATGCCCTGGTCGATTTCGTTCAGCATCGCGAGGTACCGGTTGATCCGCTGGCCGCCCTCCGTCTCGCTGATGAGGGCCTTGTGGAACAGCAGGTGGTTCAGGACCGTCTGGTAGTTCTCGCTCATGCCGTCACCACCTCGGAGGGCTTCTCAGGCTTCTCGTCCTCGATGTCGGCCAGGTTCACGCGCATGATGACCTCGGAGACCGACTCGGGCGTCATCGTGACGCCGATCAAGTGGTCCGCCTCCTTCAGGCTCACCTTGCGCAGGGAGATCTGCACGAACTGCGCCGCGTTGCTGTTCCGCCGGATCATGCGGGCGACTTTCTCCGCATTGACCGCGTCGAGGTTCTGGTCGATCTCGTCGAGCAGGTAGAACGGAGACGGGTCGTACTCCTGGATCGCGAAGATCAGGGCCATCGACGCGAGGGACTTCTCGCCGCCGGAGAGGGCCTCGAGCCGCAGGACCTTCTTGTGGGCCGGCTTGACCTTCAGGATCAGTCCGGCGTCGAAGGGCTTCTCGGGATCCTCGAGGACGAGGTCGGCCTCGCCGCCCTCGCTGAGCTCCGCGTAGACCCGTTTGAAGTTCTCGCTGATCGCGGTGAAGACCTTCGCGAGCCCCTCCTTCTTGCGGTCCGTGAGCTGTTCGACCAGGTGGATGAGCTCCTCCCGCTGGCCTTCGAGCCTCTTGAACTCGTCCTTCAGCTCGACGGCGCGGGCCTGCTGCGCGTCGTAATCCTCCAAGGCCCGCAGGTTGATCGGCCCGAGGGCTGTGATCGCGGCCTCGCACTCGCCGATCGTCGACTTGAGCTCCTCGAGGCTCGGGAGCCGGCCTTCCTTGACCTCGACGGCCATCTCCGTCATCACACGCTCGGACTCGGCGAGCTGCTCCTCCTGGACCTTCAGCTCCGTCTGCATCTTGAGCAG
>VBLT01000139.1 GCA_005878615.1 Methanobacteriota archaeon | reverse complement strand
GACTTCATCAAGGTCGCGATGGGCGAGGCCCGCAAGTCCGCGTACGACTCGAGCAACATCCGGAAGGCCGTGGCGAACACGATCCCGCTGAAGTACGGGGAGACGACGGACATCGCGCCCGACGTGCGCCTCACGTTCCAGAACGCAGGCCACATCCTCGGCTCCGCGGTCGCCCACTTCCACATCGGCGACGGCCTATACAACGTCGCGATGTCCGGCGATATCAAATTCGAGAAGACCTGGCTCTTCAACCCGGCGGTGAACAAGTTCCCGCGCCTGGAGACCCTCGTCCTCGAGTCGACGTACGGCGGCTATCATGACGTGCAACCGTCCCGCCACGAGGCCGCCCAGCAGCTGAAGGAGGTCCTCCGACGCGTCCTGACCCGAGGCGGGAAGGTCCTGGTCCCCGTGTTCGCCGTCGGCCGTTCCCAGGAGGTCATGCTCGTCCTCGAGGACGCGATGCGGAACCGCCAGATTCCCGAGGTCCCGATCTACCTGGACGGCATGATCTGGGAGGCGACCGCGATCCATACCGCGTACCCGGAGTACTTGAACAGCCAGCTGCGGACGCAGATCTTCCAGACCGGGGAGAACCCGTTCCTCAGCCCCATGTTCAAGCGGGTCGAGACGGCGGACATGCGCGCGAACATCGTGGACGACGTGGAGCCGTGCATCGTCCTCGCGACCTCGGGCATGATGTCCGGTGGTCCTGTCCTGGAGTACTTCAAGGGCTGGGCGGACAACCCGCTCCACGCCCTCCTGTTCGTCGGCTTCCAGTCGGAAGGCTCCCTCGGCCGACGGATCCAGCGGGAGGCCCGGGAGATCACGCTCACGGACCGCGGGCAGCCGCTCACGTTGCCGATCAAGTTGGACATCGAGACGATCGACGGATTCTCCGGCCACTCGGACCGGCTTCAGTTGTTGAACTACGTCGGGACGATGGAGCCGCGGCCGGAGCGCGTCATCGTGAACCACGGCGAGGAGTACAAGTGCTCCGACCTGGCGTCCGGCTTGTACAAGAAATTCGGGCTCGAGACGCGTGCGCCGATGAATCTCGAGACGATCCGCCTCAAGTGATCCTCGATGAGTGGTTCTGAAGCCACAACGATTCTGGACCTTCTGGAGGCGAAGAATAAGTCTCGAGTTCCTTTTCCTCAATATCCCCAAACGGATGACCGGGACCTCCAAGCCCTCGTCGAGGAACTCTGGATGTACGATGTCGACACCGGTGCCATGGTCTCGAAGGTCATCGAGTAGGGGAGGCCCCCGATCTTTCGATGGCGCGTTCCAATCAAGCCTAGGAAGCGGTTCGAGGCAGTCCGCAGCCGGAAGCCCCAGTGGTCGGAATTTCTAGACGCCCTCTCGATGGTTTGCGATGGGATCGAAGAGCGCCTGATGCTCGTCGAGCGCCTCAGAGGCGTCCCGCGTCGATGAGTCCGGCTCCCCTCGTCCCGCCTAGTCGACCATGAAGTCCATCCAGGCCTGAAGGGCGTCCCGGGCGGCATCGAGGTCGACGAGTCGCTCCTCGCCGTCGTCCGTGATCAGGAAGCGCTCGAGGATGATCCGCTCGCCTTCCTGCCGGAACTGGAGGCGCAGGCAGGGCACCTCGAACGGATCTTCGTGCTCGAGGGACCACGGCTCGAAGGCGATCGCGAGGCGTTCCCCGTCCGCTTCCACGTTGTATCCGAGCGTCTTCCCGAGGCCGGACAGGAACGTCGAAGCAGGAGCGGAGATCTCGGGGCCGGACATGCATCCGACGAGGGCCGAGACCGACTTGAAGGCTAGGAACCGCAACCCGTCGGTTGTGCGCGGGACAAACCTTTTGTGCGCTCTCGCGTTCGACGCCTGTGCGCTCGCCCTTCTATGAGAAGGTGAAGGATCTCTTGGACGCGGACGCATTCGAGCGAGAGGTCGACGCCGTCATCCAGGAGTGGGGCGCCCTCCTCGATCGGGACGCGGCCGCGATGATCGTCGTCGAGCGTCATGGTCGGAGCGTCGCCTCGTTCCAGCGGATCGCGGACCTCGAGGAAGGGATGGAGGCGAACCTCCGGGCCACGGTCACCGGCATCACGCCAGTCCGGACGTTCACCCGCCAGGACGGCACGCCCGGACGGGTCGTCAACCTCGAGTTGCGGGACGAGAGTGGCTTCTGCCGCTTCGTCCTCTGGGACGACGACGTCGGCCTCGTGGAGCGAGGGAAGGTGGCCGTCGGCGTGACGGTCCGCGCCCTCGACTGCTACGTGAAACGGACGAACTTCGGGCTCGATGTCGGGCGGGGCAAGTTCGGGGCGCTCGTCGTGGAGGGCGCGTAGGTGGCGGTGCCGGGACTCGAATGGGCTTACGCGAACCACGCCCGCGCCGCCGTGCTCTTCCTCGGCATCTCGAGCGGCATGCTCGGGGTCGGCATCGTCGCGGTCGTCGCCTTCGGGACGGAGGCCGTCGTCGCGGCGAGCTCCCTCCTGACGATCGCGATCTTCGTCCTGATGTTCACGGTCCTCGTCTTCGTGACGCGCGTCGCGACCCGGGGGGCCGTGTCCTTCAGCATCTACTCGCGTCGGTCCATCGACGAGGCGGAGCAGGCGGTGCTCAACGCCCTGGAGACCGAAGGCGAGAACGCGCAAGTCAAGCGGGTCCGAGGCCGGACGAAGACGCCGGCGCGGATCGTGAGCGCGGACGGCGTCGCCGCCCGCTTCCGGATCGAGGTCTCCCGGCATGCGGCGCTCGCCGAACCCGGCGAGTGGACCGAGATCATCGAGGTCTTCCCGAAAGGGGAACGGCCGGAGGCGCAAGCCCTCCGGGCGAAGATCCTCGAGGGCCTACGATCGGAAGGGACGATCGAGCGGTAGGGACTACATCCCCATGCCGGGCGGCATTCCGCCCATCCCGCCCATGCCGCCGCCGTGACCATGCTCCCCGCCGCCCGGCGGCGGAGGCGGAGACTTCTTGGAGGCGATCACGTCGTCGATCCGCAGGATCATCGCCGCGACTTCCGCGGCCGAGTCGATCTCCTGGACCTTGACCCGGAGCGGTTCGATCACGTTCGCCTTGATCATGTCGAGCGGCTCGCCCGTCAGGACGTTGACGCCCATCGCCTTGCCGCCCTTCTTCTGGTGCTCCGCGCGGAGCTTGATCAGGACATCGATCGGGTCGAGGCCCGCGTTCTCCCCGAGGGTCCGGGGGATCACGTCGAGGGCTCCCGCGAACGCCTCGATCGCGAGCTGCTCCCGCCCGCCGACGGTCGCCGCGTAGTCTTTGAGCGCGATTGACAGCTCGATCTCCGCGGATCCGCCGCCGGAGATGGCCTTGCCGTCCTCGATCGCCGCCGCGACAACCCGCAGGGCGTCGTGCAGGATCCGCTCGACCTCGTCGACGACATGCTCGGTGCCGCCTCGGATCAGGATGGAAACGGCTCGGGCTTTCTTGCAGCCGGTGACGAAGGTCATGTCGTCCGTCCCGACCTTGCGCTCCTCGACGAGGTCGGCCTTCCCGAGTTCCTTCGGGGTCAGGTCATCGAGGTTCGTGACGATCCGCGCGCCGGTCGCCTTCGCGAGCTTCTTCATGTCGCTCTCCTTGACCCGCCGGACCGCGTAGATGCCTGCCTTCGCGAGGTAATGCTGGGCGATGTCGTCGATGCCCTTCTGGCCGAGGACGACGTTGGCGCCTGATTCCTGGATCTTCGCGACCATCGTCTTGAGGGTCTTCTCCTCCTCGTCGAGGAACTGCTGGAGCTTCGCCGGGTCCCGAATCCGGATCTCTTCGTTGACCTCCGTCTTCTTGACCTCGAGCGCGCGGTTGATGAGGGCGATCTTCGCCTCGCGGATGAACATCGGCATCCGCGGGTGGACCCGCTCCTTGTCGAGGACGATGCCGTCGATCAGGGCGGTGTCCTTCTGGTTCCCGCCGTGCTTCTTCTGGACCAGGACGTTGTCGACGTCCGCGCGAATCTCCCCGGCCACCTCCTCCACGATCGCCTGGACGGCGTCCACGGCGATGCCCGAGAGGAAGTCCGCGTTCTCGCCGACGCTCCGACCCGACATCGCGGTGCGGGCGATCGAGCGCAGCGTCTCCTTGTCCGTCCGCTTGACGTCGAAGGCGAGGCTCCGCAGCCGGCGGACCGCTTCCGTGGCCGCCATCCGGTAGCCATTCACGATGATCGTCGGGTGGACCTCTTGCTCAATCAGCGACTCGGCCTGTTTCAGCAGCTCGCCCGCGAGGACGACGGCGCTCGTGGTGCCGTCCCCGACCTCGTCGTCCTGGGTCTTGGCGACCTCGACGAGCATCTTCGCGGTCGGGTGCTCGATCTCGATTTCCTTGAGGATCGTGACCCCGTCGTTCGTGATCGTCACGTCGCCGAGGGAGTCGACGAGCATCTTGTCCATGCCCTTCGGCCCCAGGGTCGACTTGACCGCGTCCGCGACCGCGCGCGCCGCGGCGATGTTGTTGAACACCGCGCCCTTGCCCTTCTCGCGCTCGGTCCCTTCCTTCAGAATAATGATTGGCTGACCGCCCATCATGAGAATTCCCGCGGGTCTATACGAGGGCTTCTATATGAGTGTTGCGGAGGCGGACCGTGTCAGCGGAGCTCTCGTCCGTCCAGCGCGTGGGCCCAGCGCGGAGGCTCGTTGGAGGCCGCGAAAGTTATAGTCAAATAACCATAACACTCCGATAGGGCGCCTGCCCCGACCTCCGGCCAACATTTCGGCGTGCCGAGGATTCCCGATCCTTGGTCAGACTTTGATGGCTTCGAAGACGAGGTGGAGCGGGATTTCGGCGACATAAGGGCCTTGAGGACTCCCCTCCACAAATTCCTGCGTGGGCCAAGCTTCCTCCAGCGAACGGATCAGGAGGCCCGCTCCCCGCAGCACGCGGGCGTACCAGGAGAGCGGCCGATGGTATCCCGTCGTGGTTACGATTTGCCCTGGGGCGATTTCCCAGGGGATCTCGTCCGCAAAGGGCTCCCGATACCTCTCGATCTTTCGCCAGACTTTCGTCGCGCGGAAAAGGCGTTCGATCAGCCACGTGGAACTGGGCCCTTGGTCGAAGCAAGGATGGGAGAGGATCGCGACAAAACGGCCGCCGGTCCGGAGGACTCGACCTACCTCGCCGATTGCACTGTCCGCATGCTCGATGTCCATCAGTGCCATGTGACAGGTCACGAGATCCAACGTCCCCGCCCGCAGAAATTCGAGCCGGGCCGCGTCCGCGACGCGGTACTCGATCCCGAGCGGCTCTCGGGATTCTCGGACGAGGGCCCGGTCGATGATCGGGGACGATGCGTCGACCGCGACGACTTTCGCGCCTCCTCGCGCGAACCGCCGCGAAAGGTACCCGTTCCCACATCCCAGGTCGAGAACATGAAGGCCCCGGACGTCCCCGACGACGCGGAGGAACGTCGGGTCGATGAGGGTCCGGTGCCAGAAATCTCCCGTGTCGCCCTGCTTGGCGTCGTACCACTCGGCCATCCGGCCCCACGAATCGGCAGGCATGGATCGCTCCATGTTGAGGCATAGGATAAGCGTGCCGTCCGAAGGGCTTGCACATCGTCCCGAGGGCAGGGACGATGGGGTCCCCGACTCGCCCGAGCCCTGAGGCGGCCGTGGTGCGCTGAGATTTATATGGGACCGTCTTCGTCATAGGAACAGGTGTCAACCATGGCGGACAAGCAGGTAGAAATTGCCACCGCGAACGCGCCCATCCATGTCACGGATGCCGATTTCGACCAGGCGATCAAGGAGCATCCCTACGTCATCGTCGACTTCTGGGCCGAGTGGTGCGCACCCTGCCGCGCGATCGCCCCGATGATCGACGAGCTCGCGAAGACCTATGCGGGCAAGGTGACGTTCGTGAAGCTCAACACGGACGAGAACCCGAGGGTGCCGCAACAGTTCATGGTCATGGGGATCCCGACGCTCCTCTTCTTCAAGGGCGGCAAGCTCGTCGACCAGGTCGTCGGCGCGATGCCCAAGGGCCCCTTTGAAGCGCGTGTCAAAAAGCATCTCGCGTGACGACACCTAGAAATACGGCCGGCCTCCATCGCGGGACACCACCATGGGAAGTCTGATCGAGCTACTCGCCACCAAAAAGAAGGGAGCCACCGCGGCCCCGGAGAACACGGTCCTGCTGCCGGTCCTCCACAAAGAGCACGAAGGCT
The DNA here is from genome assembly GCA_005878615.1 of Methanobacteriota archaeon. Classification (GTDB taxonomy): domain Archaea; phylum Thermoplasmatota; class Thermoplasmata; order RBG-16-68-12; family RBG-16-68-12; genus RBG-16-68-12. The sequence continues at coordinate 5,385 of VBLT01000139.1, read as the reverse complement.
CCTGCGGGACGAACTGCGACTGCGGCGCCAACGAGGAAAGCGGCTGCTGCGGCGGCTGATTTCCTGATCCTTCGGCGTTCTCACGATTGAGAATCACTCGCGATTCTCACCTCGCCCGGCTTATATACCACCAAATTCGTGAATTCTTCAGCAAGGCGAGGAGGAAGTGATCGTGGATCCTCTTGAAGCGTCACGACTCGTCACGGACGAGTATTCGGCCAAGATTCTGGTGGCGACCTTCAAGAAGGCGAAGTCCGCGATTGACCTGAGCCGCGAGTACGGCATACCGATCGCGGCGTGCTACCGCCGCATCCACGCCTTGGAGCGCGCGGGCCTGATCCGATGCACGGAGAGGGCCCTCACGCAGAAGGGCAAGCGGATCTCCCTCTACATGTCCCAACTCAAGAACGCCTACATCTTCTTCGAAAACGGCCGCCTGCGGGTGCGATTCCAGCTGGCGACCGGGATCACGAAGGACTTCGGCGGCGACTGGAAGGCCGTCGACGTCATCGAGCCAGCATTCCAGACTCCATCCCCAGCCCAATAACCCCTCCTCCACAACCCACAGGCAGGACCGAGAACCCCTCGTCCTGCCTCTTTTATTCTGACTTTCAAGGCAGCGGAACCTCCCTTCGGACGGCGATTCCCGCGGCCTTGACAAACGCTCAATGACCGCCCGTCGATCCTCGACACCTCGTCTTGATCGAGAGGCGGATTGCCATCGGGCAGGTCCTCTCGGACGTTGACATGTACCAGGACATCGCGAAGGGGGATCCTTGGACGTAGAGCCCTGGGACGACCGATGAGCGGAACCACACGATCCACGATAAGACGCGTGGCGGGTGGGTGCGTCGCGTACTTCTCCCGAATCTATGACGCCACGATGAAGCCACCCCACGATACGTTCGTCGCGATGCTTCGACGGTAGGTCTCAGTCCTCAGCGGATGGCTCTCTTCACGAGCGCGCTGATCCTTGCCTCTTCGGTTGGGGTCAACTCCTTCAGTGCGAAGGCGACCGCCCACAGGGCGCCTTCGTCGAGGTTCGCCGCGTCGCTGAAGCCGAGGGTCGCGTACCTCGTTTTGAACTTCTGCGCGGGCTGGAAGAAGCAGACGACCTCGCCGTCCTTGGCATACGCGGGCATCCCGTACCATGTTTTCGGCGAGAGGGCTGGCGCACTGGCCTTGATGATCGCATGGAGCCGCTTGGCCATCGCGCGATCCGGTTCCTGCATCTCCGCGATCTTCGTGAGCAAAGCGCTTTCCCCATCCGCCTTCTCCGCGCGCGGGCCGCGCTGTGCGGACGCCTTCATCTCTTGGACGTACTCCTTCATGGCGGCTCGTTCCTCGTCCGTGAATCCCTTGAGCTTCTTGTTCGTCGCGGCGGTGCTCTTGGCGGACTTTTGCGTGTCCTTCTTTGGGCTCATAGAACCCCCCCTTGGATGGCGATTGATTGGCGGCGAAGCAAAGTTTCCCCGGGTATTAAGGGTACCCACCACCGATGCGGGAACTCCCCCCGGCGCCACCGCGGCCGGGGACCGATGGCGGTGCCGGTTGCTTATAAACAGAGGGGCCCGTTTGTCAATGCGGCGGTATTATCAAGCGGGTTACCGATTGACGATTCTCTCTTATAAGGCCCTCCGAATGGCCGCGGACACATGGACCGCGAACGGATGAAGTACCTGTTCCGCGAGATCCTCGGGGTCGACGTCGACGAGGTCGTGCGCAAAGTCGTCGCCACGATTGCGGTCGAGCGCGCGAAGCAGGCGCAGAAGAACACGACGGACTGGAAGCGGTACATGGAAGCGGAGGGCGGGATCGTGATCTTGCCCTCGAACGTCACCCAGTTGGGGCGCAAGGATTCCAAGCCGTGAGCGCGGCGAGGCCCGAAGACCGAGGGCCGTTCCGGCTCGCGGTCGGCCCCTCGGGTATCCTTTAAGTTGAACCTCCGAATATGGGACATGATGTCCAGCTTCCAGGGACGCGATATCCTCTCGATTCGCGACCTGTCGCGGGCGGACATCGAACTCGTCCTGAAGGCCGCGAAGAAGATGGTGCCCGTCGCCGCGGGCAGCCGTCGGTCCAAGTCCCTGGACGGGAAGATCCTCGCGACGCTGTTCTATGAACCCTCGACGCGGACGCGCCTCTCCTTCGAGAGCGCGATGGCGCGGCTCGGGGGGCGGGTCCTGGGGTTCAGCGGCACGGAAGGGACCTCGGTCCAGAAGGGGGAGACCCTCGCCGACACGATCCGGATGGTCGAATCGTACAGCGACGCGATCGTCCTGCGCCACCCCCAAGAGGGAGCGGCACGCCTCGCGGCGGAGTTCACCGAGCGGCCCGTGATCAATGCCGGGGACGGCGCGGGGCAGCATCCGACGCAGACGCTGTTGGACCTCTACACGATCTGGGACGAGAAAGGTTCCATCGAAGGACAGAACGTGACCTTGGTCGGGGACCTCCGGTATGGCCGGACCGTCCACTCCCTGACGTACGCCCTCGCCGAGCTCGGCGCCCACCTGACGTTCGTGAGCCCTCCCACGTTGGAGATGCCGCGGGAGATCCTCGAGCATGTGAAGGAACGGGGCCTCGCCTTCCGGACGGCGCATCGGCTCGACGAGGTCATGCGAGACTCCGACGTGCTGTACGTGACCCGGATCCAGAAGGAACGGTTCCCGGATCCGCAGGAGTACGAGGAGGTCGCCGGCTCCTACCGGGTCGACGAGGCGATCCTGCGGGACGCGAAGCGCGGCCTGATCATCATGCACCCGCTCCCGCGGCTCTCGGAGATTGCGCCCGAGGTGGACCGGACGAAGCACGCCGTGTACTTCAAGCAGGCCTCCAACGCCCTTCCGGTCCGCATGGCCTTGCTCGACCTGATCTTGGGGGGCGGCGAATGAAGGAGCTACGGGTCACGCCGATCAAGAACGGGACGGTGATCGACCACATCCCGGCCGGCCGCGCCTTGAAGGTCCTGAAGATCCTCGGCATCGGGGATTCCGTGACCTCGACGGTCACGGTCGCCATGCATGTCCCGAGCCGCGCGATGGGGTGGAAGGACATCGTCAAGGTCGAGGACCGGGAGCTCGAGTCCCGCGAGATCGAGAAGATCGCCCTGATCGCGCCCGCCGCGACGGTGAACGTGATCCGGAATTACAACGTGGCGGAGAAACGCCGCGTCACCTTGCCGGATCGGGCCGTCGGAATCCTCCGGTGCGCGAACCCGAACTGCATCTCGAACGTCCGCGAGCCGATCGAGACGGAGTTCGTGGTCCGCTCGAAGAACCCGCTCCGCGTCGTGTGCAAATATTGTGACCGCGAGTTGGAAGAAATCGTCACCCACATCGTCTGACACTGTCTCGACGGACGGTTGAAGGGGGCCCGATTGCCTCCGGATTCTCGAATCCTCGGACGAGCTCGCGGTGAATTCCGGCGTCACCGAAGCGTTTAATATGGAATTCCTGGATACACACGGCAGAAGGGATGGTGCGTCAGCTTGCTCGAAGAGCTATCCGAAATCATCGGGCTCCAGGTCTATACGCAGAACGGCGTGTTCCTGGGCAACGTGAACAACTTGGTCGTGGACGTCGACAACGGTGCCGTGGACGGGATCTTCATCGGGGAGACGAATCCCCTCCTCGTCGAAGGGAGCCGCGCGGTCAGCGTCCCGTACCGCTGGGTCCAGAGCGTCGGGGACATCGTGGTGCTGCGATACTTCCCCAAGCGCGTCTCGCTCCGGAAGGGCGCGGCGCCCCCTCCGATGGCCGCCGCGGCGAAGTAGCCCGCCAGTTCTGAAAAAGGTTATGCGGTCGGCGTCGCATGTGCGAGTGAGTGCGCGACGCGAGACCATCGACACGGACCGCCCCGTCCCTCCGATTCGCCGTGGTCGAACTTCGACGACTGCGGGGCCATGAGCGGATTCGGCTAACGCTGCTCGAGGAGCTCTCTGAACAGATCCGGCGGGACGGCGTCCTGAAACGCCCGATCCTTGTGGCGGATCGGGACTTCGTGATCCTGGACGGCCATCACCGTGCGGAGGCGCTCCGCAAGCTCGGCTGCGTTCGCATCCCCGCCTACCTCGTGGACTACCGATCGGACATCGTGAAGCTGGGGACGTGGCCCGATGCGAGTGTGTCCGTCGTGAGTAAGGAGGAGGTCCTCCGCCGCGGCCTCCACAACGATCCATTCCCTCCGAAGACGACCCGGCACACGGTGACCGTCCCTCTCGAGGAGCGACCGATGGAACTCAAGGACCTGCTTTGACCGGGACGGCAGGCTCGTCTCGGGTCGCGGGCTTCCTTCTGCGGCGGAGCCACCACACCACAAGGACGCCCGCCGCGGACGCCCCGATCGCCACGAAGGCCCAGCGGTCCGTCGTCAGGCCGAGGAAAGTCGGCGGCTCGAGGGCCTGGTACCGGTAGCTCACGAGATCCGCGGTCCCCAGCCGCGTCGTCCCATTGCGGGCCTCCGTGCGCGCGTGATTCCCCGCGACGGGCGCGAAGAAGGAGAGGGTCTCCGAACCGTCCGGTTGAGATTCGCGGATCGGATAGGCGTCGAAGTTCCCCGCGGGCGTGTCGACGGCCGTCGCGGCTTCGATGGAGTATGACGCGTTCCACCAGATGATGCCCGCGGTGCGGGAGGGATTCGGACTCCCGCCAAAGTAGACCAACCGGAAGTCCTCCGTGAAATTCATCCGGCGGGTTACCTGGCTCGTCGCCCCGACGGTCAAGGGGAACTGCCAGGGGTCCGAATCGATCCGGAAGGACGTGGTGTTCTGGACGCTCAGCTCGAACGCCAAGGGAATCGAATTCGTGTGGATCGTCCCGTTGGCCTCGAGATCGAGGACCGAGGACAGGATCTTCAAGCCGCGAGCGTCGACGACCTGTTGACCGGAGAGGGTCCAGGCACCGGAGGCTTGCGCCGAGCCACCGAGGCGCAAGGCGAAGGTCCCCGACGCCGTCCCCGTCCCGGTCACGGACATAATGTACGCGTCGAACGAGCGCCCCTCGACCTCGGTCGGGGCATGGCTTGTCACCGTGAGAGTGACCAAGCCGTGCAGGGCCAGTCCGGTCGCGAGACTCGTGTTCGTCCGGTACGTCCAGTGGTCCCCGGGAGCCAGGGCAGGCCCATTCACCGTCGTGGATTCGGCGGCCGCCGTCGCGGCTGGCAGGACCAACAGGGCCGCAAGGGCGAGCCAACCGAGGGACCGCACGGTTTCCAATTTCTGAGGCCGCGATTAAAGGTATGGGTTCACGGCTCAGACTCGAGGACGACCTTGCCTCTCGGGCTGGGCCGGATCCGCAGCGGGCCGGAAAACTCTCGGTGGACCGCGGTTCCGCCCGACAGTCTGTCGAGGAACACCGCGAGGGCCGCGACCTCGGAGTGAGGCTG
>VBLT01000138.1 GCA_005878615.1 Methanobacteriota archaeon | reverse complement strand
TTACGGACCTGGCACGGGCGTGGCCCGCGAAACGTCCGACCGTCGTCTTCGCGAGTCCTTTGCGGCGGAGCATTGAAAGTGCAACTCTGCTCGCGAATTCGTTCGGACTCCGGATTCGGAAGCGACCTTGCCTGAAGGAGTGGTCCGCCGATGAGTCCGGCATCCCGCAGCCGGAGTACAAGGCGCTGGAGCGGCGTGCCTGGGGGAACTTTGCTTTCGTCCCGCCGAGCAAAGAGTCCCTCGCACACGCGGCGATCCGAGGATGTCGGTGCCTCGAGGAAATCGCAGAGACCTTGGACGGTTCCACAGCGGCCGTCGTCGGTCACGGCACGTTATACTCGCTCGTCGTCGCGGAACTCAAGGGGGAGAGGGCGACCGAGGCATACAAGGACTCGATCGGTTTCGCATCCGCGGCAATCCTCGAAGCCGGCTCGCGCCTTCGGCTTGTCCGCGATTTCCAGAGCTACGGTGTCCCATCGAAATCGGTGGACGGGTTCGCGTTGACGCATCCGGCTTTGACCCGGCCAAACCCTTAAGTGCAAACGGCGGCTCAGCGCCAATCGCATGCCCTCGGACGAGGACGAGATGCTCCGGGCGATGGGCCTGCAGAGCGTCGACGACCTCTTCGCGGACATCCCGGCCACGGTCCGGATCCCGAAGCTCGACTTGCCGGACGGACTCCCGGAGGACGTTGTCGTCGCGCGCGTCACCTCGATGCTCGCGGCGAACAAGACCGTCGTCGACATGCCGACGTTCCTCGGAGGCGGCTCGTACGACCATTTCGTCCCCGCGAGCGTGCGCGCGATCACCGCCCGGTCCGAGTTCTACACGTCGTACACGCCGTACCAGCCGGAGATCAGCCAAGGGCTCCTCCAGGCCCTGTGGGAATACCAGAGCCTGATGTGCGAGCTCACGGGGATGGACGCGGCGAACACGTCGATGTACGACGCGTCGACCGCCCTCGGAGAAGCCGCGCGCATGGCGCACCGGCTCCAGGGCGGCAAGGTCTTCCTCATCCCACGGGCGTTGCGGCACAACCGGCGGGCCGTCCTCTCGAACTACCTCGTTGGGACCGGCGTCAAGGTCCGGGAGGTCGACTACGATCGCGCGACCGGGATGCTGGATCTGGGAAAGCTCCGGGAGGCCCTCGGCTCCGACGTGTGCGGCGTCTACGTCGAGAACCCGAACTTCTTCGGCCGCTTCGAGGAGCAGCTCCAGGAGATCCGCGACGCGACGAAGGCGATCTTCGTCGTCGGCGTGAATCCGATCGCGCAGGCGATCGTGCGCCCTCCGGGGGACTTCGGCGCGGACATCGTGATCGGCGAGGGACAGCCCCTCGGGACGCCGATGAATTTCGGCGGGCCGCTCCTCGGGATCTTCGCCTGCCGGCAGGAACACATCCGGAAGATGCCGGGGCGGGTCATCGGCCTCACTCGCGACGCGAACGGTCACCGGGCCTTTTGCATGACCTTGCAGACGCGCGAGCAGCACATCCGCCGGGAGAAGGCGATGTCGAACATCTGCACGAACGAGTCGCTGCTCGCGGTCGCCGCGGCGACGTACCTGTCCGTCCTCGGATCGAACGGACTTCGCCGTGTCGCCGCGGACAACATCCGGCGGGCTCGCGGTCTCGCCGCGTCGATCGACAAGATTTCCGGCTTCACCGCACCGATCTTCCGCGGCGCGCATTTCAACGAATTCGTGGTCCGGCACAAGAAAGGCTATCCCGCGGTCCACCGGGCCCTCCTGGAAAAGGGCGTCCACGGGGGCCTGCCGCTCGGCCGACAGCTCCCGGAGCTCCGCGATTCGGCGTTGTTCGCGACGACGGGACGCCACACGCTCGAGGCCGTGGCCCGATTGCTCGCCGAGCTGGAGGCCTTCCGATGACGTTCCGCCAGGCGCACTGGGACGAGCCTCTCCTCATGGAGAAGCGCTCGGCTCCTGACGTGCCGATCGACGTCGCGGACCTCGTCCCCCCGAAACTCCGACGCGAGGGGCTCGCGATCCCGAACCTCGCCGAATTCGATGTGGTGCGGCACTTCACGAGGCTCTCCCAGATGAACTTCGGAATCGACACGGGATTCTATCCGCTCGGATCGTGCACGATGAAGTTCAACCCGAAGTTCACGGAGGAGCTCGCCGCCCTCCCGACGGTCGCGCGGATCCATCCGGACCAGGACGAGGCCACCGTCCAAGGTGCGTTACGTCTGCTCTATGAACTGCAGGGGATCCTCGCGAAAATCGCCGGCATGGATGCGGTCACGTTGCAACCCGCGGCCGGCGCTCAGGGGGAATACACCGGGCTCCTCCTGGCCGCCGCGTACCACCGCGACCGGGGGGAGACGCGCAACCAGGTGATCCTGCCCGACACCGCCCACGGGACGAACTTCGCGTCCGCGGGGATGCTCGGCTATGACATCGTCGAGATTCCGTCGAAGGACGGCCGCGTCGATCTGAAAGCCCTCGAATCCGCGGCGGGCGACAAGACGCTCGCGTTCATGCTGACGAACCCGAACACCCTCGGGATCTTCGAGGAGCACGTCCTCGAGATCGCCGACGTCGTCCATGCGGCCGGCGGCCTCTTGTATTACGACGGCGCCAACTTCAACGCGATCCTCGGCCGGACGTCTCCCGGCAAGATGAACTTCGACATCGTCCACTTCAATCTCCACAAGACCTTCACGACGCCCCACGGAGGCGGCGGGCCGGGGGCGGGTCCCGTCGGGGTGAAGAAGGCGCTCGAGCCGTTCCTGCCGGTCCCCCTCGTCTCGCTGAACGGCCGCGGGTACCATCTCGACTACGATCGGCCGAAGTCGATCGGCAAAGTCCGCGCATGGTATGGGAACTTCGCCCTCCTCGTCCGCGCGTACGCCTACATCCTCCGGATGGGCGGCGACGGACTCCGGGAGGTCTCCGATCGGGCGGTGCTGAATGCGAACTACGTGCGGCACCGGCTCCAAGGCGTGCTCGACGTGCCCTTCGGCGGCCTCCGGAAACACGAGTTCGTCGCGAGCGCCGCCTCCCTGACGGCGAAGGGCATCCGGACCGTCGATCTCGCGAAGCGCCTCATGGATTTCGGATACCACCCGCCGACCGTGTACTTCCCGCACCTCGTCGAGGAAGCGCTCATGATCGAACCGACGGAGACGGAGACGAAGGAGACGCTCGATGCGTTCGTCGAGGCCTTGACGAAGATCGTTGGCGAGGATCCGGACGTCCTCCGATCCGCGCCGCAGAACACCGCGGTCCGTCGGGTCGACGAGGTCCGTGCGGCCCGCGAGCCGATCTTGAGCGCCCGCATGGCAAGGGCCGCGAAGGCAGCGCCCTCATAGGTCGAGGTCGTCGCGTTCCAGATTCCCGAGCAAGATGTAGGCCCAATCGAGTTTTCGCTGTTTCGTCCGGACGTCGACGTCCTTCGGACTCGGGTGCTCGAAATCGAAGCCGATCAAGTGGATGCGGGTCGCCCCAAAATGGTCCGCGAGAAAGACGGCCCGATCGCCATCGGTGAATCCGCCGAAATTGCGCAGGCCTCCGGTGGGCCTCGATTGGGTCGTGGCCACCGTCTTGCCGGCGAAGAGCGGAGCCCATTTACGGACCGCCGGACCATTGTCCCCATGGCCGTGGACGAGGACGATCGCTCCCGCGTCGTTCGCCTTCACCTGATCCGATACGGTGCCGTCCAGGTCCGTCACAACGGCCGCAGGAATCCGACCCCGGGCCATCGCGACCGTGGTCGCCTCGTCCGCCGTCACCAAGACACCAGGTGCTCCATCGATCTCCCTTGCCAAGTTCGGGCCGTTGCCAGCGACCGTGACCTCTTCTCCTTCGAAGAGAGAAAGCAACTCCTCGTCAGAGGCCCGGGTCCCGCCCAGAGACGCATCGAGTTCCCGGGCGACCTCTTCGTCCTCCTCCCGCGAGAACCCGAAGTCTTTCAGGATCTCGAGGTAGAACGGCTCCCAGCTGTCGAATTCCATTCGAATCCTCAGACTCGCTACCCGTCTTCGACGGTCTCCGAGCGGGGTTCCCGCGTCCGATAGGACAGGCCGCCCGTCACGACGAGGAAGATCGCCACGGCGATGCTCAGGTAGATCGGCCAGAGGGCGGCGTTGAGGTTGTACGACGCCAGCAGCACGCCCAGGATGTTGATCATCGCCAGGACGATGAACCCGACCGCGATGAAGGTGACCGCGACCGCGAGGGCGTGGCGCGGCGCGCGGCCATGCTGCATGTAGGCCGTCAACACCTTCCCGCCTTCGAACAGGAGCAGCCCGAGGACGAAGAACCAGACGGAGGCGAGGGCTCCCGCGAGGAACTTGACGACGTAGCTCGGCTCGACCACGCGGCTCGCGTTGTCGACCCCGAAGGAGATGCCGACGAGGACGAGGATCAACGCGGAGACGTTGAAGAAGATCGACAGGTTCCCCGACGCGACCGAATCCCGGAGCCGATTGTACATCTGGCCGGCCCTGTCGAGGACGTCGCCGACGCTCTGGAACGGGAGGGAGATCATGAGCAGGTACAGGCCGGCGAGGATCAGGACGAGGGCCGCCGCGGCGCCAGGCACTGCGAGCCAGATCGCTCCGAAGAGCAGCAGGACGAAACCGAGGGGTGCGACGATCTTGCGCCGCACCTTCGGATTCTTGAGCTGCCGGCCGAGGGTGTAGTACAGGGATTCCGCCGTCGGCGTCTGCCGCACGTACACGCGGCGGACGTGGTCGACGCGGACGCGGGAGCCCACGATGGGCGCGAAGGCTTCGTCCTCCGCGCCGTCGGAGACGAGGAACACGCGGTCCGGCCGGACCTGCTCGAGGACCTGGTCCAATTGCTGCGCGAGGATGAGGTCCGACGAGCTGCCGACATGGACGTCCCCGCAGATCGTGGCGATCTCCGCGAGCTGGCCGTCCCGCACCAACCCGTCGTAGGTCGAGATCGCGCTCAGGAGCGCGTTGACGTCGGAATCCTCGGGGTCCGCGAGGCCCAGCTTCGTCGCGGCGTTGAGGTTCGCCTCCCGGCCGATGAGCGGAGTCTTGATCCCCGTCTTGACCCCGATGTCATCGTCCCGGTCGACGCAGAGGACGAGGATCTTCATCGTCCTTCCTTAGCTGTCCCGGGATATATCAAACTTGGTCAGCGGTTTACGTGCAGACCATCTCAGAAGAGGCCGAGGCCCTCCTCGATCCGTCCAAGTTCGATGGGCGTCGTCCGCGCGCCGACGACGGCCCCGTGGGAGTTCGCGACGATGCACGCGCCGACCTGCGCGGCGCCATAGTTCGCGGTCGTGATCATGACCGGGACGCGGAGCGTCGTCTTGAGGAGATCCATCTCCCCCGGTCGCGCGTGCGGATGACACACCGCGCCCTTGTTCGTCGTGACCGCGACGGCGCCGACCGTGCGGATCCCCGCGATCGTCCCGCGGACGACGGGTACTCCGAGCACCTCCTGGATGAGGGCGATCGCCTCGTCGTCGTATCCGGGATGGACGACCGCGCCGTGGTCGTTGCAGAGCACGTTGTTCCCGACGGCGCTCAGACGATGGGGGAGCGGATAGACCGCGTCGCCGATCGCCTCGATCTCGTTCTCCTCGATGAACGGAGAGGCCAAGATGCCCTTCGAGTTCATCGCGAGGAGCGATCCGACGACGGTCGAGTGGCCGACGTGGGTCACGGCCGCGGTCGCCTCGAGCGCCCCCTCCAAGTGACGGACCGCGGATTTCGGGACATCCGACGCGACAATCAGCCGCTCGTCGTTCGCCGCGCAGAAAACCCCCACGTAGGGGTTCCCGGCGATCTCGAGGCGCCGAAGCAATCGGGTCCCTCAATCCTCCGGGAGAGAGACGACGGCGGAGCCGTCCTCGAACTTGATCGCCTTGATCCGGATGCGCCGTGGCGGATGCTCCCGCCCGCGCTTCCAGAGGTACTCGTTCAGCACGTCGTCGATGAAAATCCGGTCGGGCTTGAGGTGCTGCTTGACGTGCTCGCGGATCGCCTTGATCGCGCGCGGCGTTCGATCCGTCCGGGAGGCGGCCCACGCGGCCCGGAGCGGGACGATCATGATCCGTTCCTCTTCCTGTTCCGCCATGGACTCACGCCTTCAGCTTGTTCCTCCGCCACGAACGCTTCTTCGGATGGCGGGTGAAATTGCGTTTCGTGCGCTGGATGACCCAGGCAGGGACTCGACGGTTCGACTTCACCGCCTTGAGCAGCCGGAGTTTCTTCGCGAACGGCTTGTTCCTCGCCATCCTCATCGCCTCTCGATCTTGATGTCCCGCCGGCGCGGGATCACGCGCTCCAGGATTTGCCGCAAGGTCGCGTCGTCGATCTGACGCTGCACGCGGCCGCTCTGGGCGAGCTGGATGAGCTGGTTCTCGATGTTCTCCTTCAGCTCCGGATAGGCGAGCTCGATTCGGCCGAGCCGCTCGCGAGCCTCCGGCGTCAGGATCTGTCGCAGGATCGTCTGCCGCTGCGCTTGCACCTGATCGCGGTACTGTTGTTCCGCGGCTGCCTGGGTCTGGGCCTGCTGGAGCTCCATGAGCTTCTTCCGCCGGATCGCGTCGAGCTCGTCCTCGCCGATCGACATGGGATCACCGACCTCCCGCGTATTTCGCGAGCTCCGGCGCCGTCTTCGCCAGCTCCATCAGGATCTCGTGGGACAGGGAATCGAGCAACTTGCGGCCCGCCGCGCTGATCGATCGGCCTCGCTTGTCCGTCTTCGAGAGGAGGCCGAGCGACTCGAGCTGCTGCATCGCCTCCCGCGCGATCGATCGAGAGCCGCGGCGCGGATGGTAGGGCGCGGAGCCGTCGTCCCGCCGGCCTCCGAATTCCGCCGCGAGCCGCGCGGTCCCGACCGGTCCTTTGAGGTAGACCTTCCGAAGCACCGCCGCGACACGGCGGTACCACCAGTCCGGCTGGGTCGGCGCCTTCTCCGTGTGCACGCCGGTCCGCGCGAACGGAGCCCACTCCGGCGGCTTGATCTTCCCTTCTTGCTGCAGGCGGTCCTTGAGCCGCTCGATCAGGAGGCCGGGAGGCACGTCATACGCGGTGGTCATCGGTGGCACTCGACGAATTCGGGCTTCATAAATCAAGGTCGTATATGAAGGCTTGCGTGCGTGCATCGCGCCTTCAGGAACGCTTCGCGCGACGCGCCGTTTTCCTGGAGGAACGCGCACTCCGAGGGGGCGCTGGAACGAGGGACCGTCGCATCTCCCGTGTCCGTTCGAAGCCGAGGCGCCGATAGACAGATTCGCCGAGCTCCGAGGCGTGCAGGACTACGAGCGGAATGCCACGGCCCTTCGCCCACCGCATCGCCGCGCGGACGATCCGCGTCGCATGGCCCTCCCCGCGATGGTCCGGTTCCGTGAACATCGACAAAAGGTACACGACATCGGTCCCGCGCCGACCGGGATGCGGCTGGACGTCCATGATCCACGCGCACCCGCTCGCGACCGGGAGACCGGCGCATTCGACGATGAAACCTGCCAACTGTTCGGATCGCAATCGGGTCCGGGCCCATCGACGATAGACGGGGTCGGCCGCGTCCAGATCTCGGTTCGAGAATGTGGCGATGGACTCGAACATCGACCGCCGGTGACGCACCAGGAGATCGAGGTCGGCCACTGTCGCGAGTCGGACCGACGCGCGGACCATACGGTCGCATCGAGGGCCGACATTAATCCTTGTCGAACAATGCAACCTTAAACAAGGTTAACTCGGTGCCTGTTCCCCCGCGCAACGTTCATGTGGCCTCCAAGTCTCCCAGTCGCGTGGACCCGGAATCGAGATTCCTCGTCGCCGTCACGGGGGCCTCCGGGGTGTTGTATGCCCGCCGTTTGATCGAGATCCTCGGACCCCGCACGGATGTCATTCTGACGAAGGACGCGGCCCCGGTGATCGAGATCGAGACGGGCCTCTCCACCAAGGAGTTCGCGGGCCCCGCGAACATCCTCTACCGCGGCGAGGATCTCGCGGCGGCCCCGGCCTCCGGGTCGCATCGGTTCCGGGCCCTCGTGGTCGTCCCGTGCAGCGGGACCACCGTGGCCAAGATCGCCGCGGGCATCGCGGACAACTTGGTCACCCGCGCGGCCGCGGTGGCCCTCAAGGAACGGCGGCCCCTCGTCCTCGTCCCTCGCGAGACGCCCTTGAGCGCGATCGTCCTCGAGAACCTCCTCAAGTTGGCGCGCCTCGGCGTGGTGGTCCTACCCGCTTCCCCCGGATTCTATGGAGGGCCCCGACGAATCGAGGACCTGGTGGACTTCGTCGTCGCCCGCATCCTCGACCAGCTCGGTGTCGAGCATTCGATCGGCGTCCGATGGACCGGGCCGCCGGAATAGCTGCTTTATGGCTGTGCTGACACATCGAGGAATTCGTCGAACTCCGCGTTGAGTCGTTTCAGATCGACGTCCGAGAGGCGACCGGGCCCGACCCGGCCAATGACCGTGACGCCATGGACGAAGGCCATGTCGTTCGCCTTCCGGAGGAATCGAATCACATCCGCGAGGGAGGCCTCGGCGATGACCTCATCGAGGCCGTCGTAGAGGATGACGCCACCCTTCCCTTCGCGGGCCATCGGCAGGATGGCGCGGAGCGCGGGATCGAGGTCCCTCGGATGGACGGCACCGGGGACCCGGCTGGAGATCTGGACGATTGGGGCCTTCTTGATGCCGAACTCTAGGCGCAGGCGTTCGGGGGACG
>VBLT01000137.1 GCA_005878615.1 Methanobacteriota archaeon | reverse complement strand
ACTGTTGGAACGTCGGCCCCGTGATTGTGGCGCCCGGGCCGGGAAGGAGGGCCCCGCTTCTCGACGCTCGGCCGTCCGCGCTGTCGTCGGGGAGTTCTCGCACCTCCAAGGGCTCCCCTCGTCGGGCGGCCCATCGCTTGGCCATGTCGACCAGGTGCTCCTTCTGGGGACCTGCGACCTCGGCGATTCCCGCGGACGGTTCCTTCGCCAAGGTCAGTTGAGCGAGCGCGCGTGCCATGGCCGCGACCGCGACCGGCTGGACCAGCTGTTCCGGAACGTACCACACGCCGTCCTTCGGTCCCCAGTCGCGGAACCTCCAGAGGAGCTCATAGAACTGCGTCGACCGCACGACAGAAGCCGGGACCGCCCCCGACTGGACGGCCCGCTCCTGGGCCAGTTTCGCCGCCCCGTATCCGCCGGACAGACGGTCAACTCCGACGATCGAAACGACGACGAGCCGCTCCACGCCGGCCCGTTCCGCCTCCCGCTGTAGATGCCGTGCCGAGGCGGTGAAGAAGGCACGCGCCGTCGCCTCATCGGGGCTCGCATCGCTGCTGACGTCAATGACCCGTTGCGCCCCGGCCAAAGCCTCTCGCAAGCCCGCACCGGTGGCCAGGTCCACTCCGTTCCGACGCGACGCCGGGACTGCGTCGGCGCCCTTGCGGCGCAAGGCTTCGACGACATGACGACCGGCGACTCCGGCGCCGCCGAGGACCACGACCTTCATCGCTCGCCCCCTCCTCCAGACCCCCACTGCGGATATTCGGAACGGACTTCACCCACGCGGGCGAGCCAGTTTCCAAGGGGACGTCCCTCGAGTTGATCCTCGAGCCGATCGAGGAAGGCGTGCATGCCGCCCGCGAAGACAACTGCGGTCTGGCGGGTGAGGCGGCGGTGGCTGAAGCGTAGGAGGGTCGTGTCGCCGACGGGAGTGAGCTCCCACCGGACGATGCTCCGCTCTCCCTTCGGCAGGTCCTTGCGGGGCTCGACATTCCATTCGTGCTCGAACAGCCGCGGGGGTTCCCACGCGAGGATCTTGCCCGTCACATGGAGGCGGTTCGGACCGCTGAGGTAGTCGATCGTCCCCCCGCGGCGCGGGTCGAGGCGTGCCTCGGTCAGGTACCATTGCGCCAAATGCTGAGGATCCGTAATCGCTTCCCACACGGCTTCGACGGAATGCCGGATGGTTCGCTCGAAGGTCAGGGTCGCGAAGTCGCCCTCGAAGGTGAGACGGCCTGCGCGAGGACCGCTCGGTATCGCCATCGAGATCCCTTCCTTTGATTCAAGCCCTGATTCTGGGCGGAGCGTATTCAAGGCACCGGTCGCGGACTCGCCAAGGCGGTTCCCCTCTCGTTCTCGGGTCGAACTCGTCATCGTTTCTTCCCCTTCGCCTTCTCTCCCGCGCCCCTCGCATCCAGGTACCGTTCGAGGGCCGAGAGCGTGTCGGGCCACATCGCCTGGTACTTCGCGACCCACTCGTAGAGTTCGGCCAATCCTTCGGGCTTGATCGAGTAGATTCGTTCCTGCGCCCGAACGGTCACGTCGACGAGGCGCGCTTCGCGCAACACACGGAGGTGTTTCGAGACGCCCGGTTGGGAAATGCGCGGGAACTCCGATCCGATTTCGCCCGCCGCTCGCGGCCGTCGCGCGAGCAAGTCGAGGACGGCCCGCCGGGTGGGGTCCGCGATGGCCGCGAAGACACTCGTCACGAAGTCTCACCCGAACCTCTTCTCGAGCTCGGCGAAAAACGCGGCGGAGAGCCGCGTGAAGTCGGCCTCGCGCAACTTGACCTCGTCCCCGTCTCGGAGCTTCAGGAGGGACTTTTCTGGAGGGAGTGTCAGAGACGCGACGGCCGACTGCGGCCATCCCGGGAGCCTTTCGACCTGCAGCTTTCCGCCATTGAGGAGGATCGAGTTGCACAGGACGCGGACCTCGTTCAACGGATTACCGTCCTTTCCCTCGATGCCCGAGAGCCGGTGCACGAACATGTAGTCCAGAAGGAGGACCTGGTCGTTGAAAAAACGATTCTCGAATTCCTTCGAGGCTTTTTGGCCGACCTCCCTCCGATACGCACGCAAGTTCGCCTCGACCCGCGCGCGGCATGCGGCGATGTACGCCTTCGGATAGCTCTTCATCCCCAGCATGGCATCAGGCCTTTCGCGGCGATACAGGGCCCGGTTGGAGCAGCGTCAGGTGGTTCCCGTCCGGATCGGTGAAGTAGGCCGCGAGGCCGTAGTTCGCCTCGACGGGTGCCGGATCTTTGAACTTCAGCCCGCGGGCTTTGAGGGTCTCGAAGTCCTTCCGCAGATCGTTCGTCTTGAATACCCAGTGGTTGCCGCCGCTGCCCGCCTCCGCGGGCGCCCGCGGATCCAGTTGGTACTTGCCTTGGAAGAGGATCATCTCGACGTCCACTCCCTTCGGGGCGACCGTCAACCAACGAGGGTTGCCAGGGTTCTGATAGTCCGCTCGCTTCTCGAACCCGAGCACCTCCGTGTAGAACTTCAGGGCTCGGTCCTGGTCGCTCACGACGATGGGCACGTGTGTCAGTTTTTCGATCACGGACGCATTCTCCGGTCATTATATTACGCAACGGTTATTTAACCATTCGCTTATAATGGCCCGCCCGGTGAGGAAAGCAACTTCGTGTCATGCGGCCGTAGCCGACGCGTTCGTGCGGCCTTGATCCTTCGACTAGAGCCCGAGGACCTGGGCGTAGCCTTCCATGTCCATGAAGCCGTGGCCGCTCACGTTGAAGGCGATGACCTTGGCCTCGCCGGTCTCCTTGCACTTCAGCGCTTCGTCGATCGCGCAGGCGATGCTGTACGCGCTCTCCGGAGCCGGCAAGAATCCTTCGGTCTGGACGAACTGACGGGCCCTCTCGAAGACGTGCCGTTCGTCCTCCGGATACGCGATCGTGTCGATGTACCCGAGATGCCGCAGCAAGGAGAGGATGGGGGAGCAGCCGTGGTACCGCAGGCCGTCGCCCCGGACCGGCCGCAGGTCCGTCTTGTGGCCCAAGGTGTACATCTTCAGCATCGGGGTCAGTTCCGCGTGGTCCGCGAAGTCGTAGCGGTATTCCCCTTGCAAGTTCGGCGCGGCCGCGCTCTGGGCCGCGATGAACCGGATCTCCTTGCCGCGGAACGCGTCCGCGAAGAAGGGCAGCGTGAAGCCGCCGAAGTTCGACCCGCCCCCGAGGCTCGAGACCATGAGGTCCGGTTCCACTCCGATGCGCTCGAACTGCCGTTGCGTCTCGAGGCCGATCACGGTCTGGTGCAGGAGGACGTGGTTCAGGACGGATCCGAGGCAGTAGATCGCCCTGTCGTCCCGCCGCGCGTCCTCGAGGCCCTCCGACACCGCGATGCCGAGGGAGCCTGGATGGTCTGGCTGGCCCTTGAGCAACGCGCGCCCGACGTTCGTCTCGGAACTCGGCGACGCGTGGACCGTGGCGCCGTAGAGCTTCATGAAGTGCCGTCGCTGGGTCTTCCAGTCGTGGACCGCGCGGACCCAGTAGATCGTTGTCTTGAGGTCAACCAGGCTCGCGGCATAGGCGAGCGCGGTGCCCCATTGCCCTGCGCCGGTCTCCGTCGTGACCCGCTCGTACCCTTCGCGTTTCGCATACCACGCCTGCGCCAAGGCCGTGTTGACCTTGTGGCTGCCCGTCGGACTGTAGAATTCCGTCTTGTAGTAGAGGTGCGCGGGAGTCCCGAGTCGCTTCTCCAGGCGCGCGGCTCGGATCAGGGGTCGGGGCCGTCCCGCCTGGACGTAGAGGTCCTGGATTTCCTGCGGGATGTCGATCCATCGTTGCGTCGAATTCTCCTGCCGCAAACACTCCGCCAGGAGGAGTTCGGGCAGCGCCTTCAGCCGAGAAGGCCCGGTCTCCGGATCCTTCGGCGGCGGCAGCGGTTCCGGGAGGTCCGCCAAGATGTTGTACCACTTCGTGGGCCGCTCGTCCTCCGGCAGCTGCACGACCGTCGCGTCCGCCTGCGACATCACCCCTCCAAAACCCGGCCCGGATAGGTATCGTCCGATAGGCTAATGAGACTTCGGGACTCGCTCACGTCCCGCGGGTTTCGCCGTCGAGGCCGTGTCGCTCCGCGATTTGGACCTTCCCGGGAGGCATCACCCGCACGACCTCCTCGATCGGGACCGTGAAGACGGCCGCCAGGCGTTTCGCGACCTCCTCGCGGTCCTCCTTTCCAGGGAGGAGGACGACGTACCGCGTAGCGCGGGCCACGACCGCGGAAACCGGTCCGCCCATGATCTTGCGGTGGCCCTCGATCTCCACCTCGCCGACCGCGAGGCGGACTGGGAGGTCGTGGAAGTAGTTCCTCTTCCCGCGGACGACGAACGCCCCTCGCGGCAGGAACTCCCCAGATTCCGCTTGTTTCGACACCTGTTCCGGGAGGACCCAATAGGCGCTGCCGCTGGCCAGGCCCGCCGACCAGGCCTTGCTGTACGCGAGGGCGAACTCGCACGCCTCCCGCAATGTCGTCTCCGGCGCCCTCGCCCCGTCCTTGATCACGGTCGACGGCGCGCCGTGGATGTCCGCATGCGCGTACCGGTCGCCCTCCTTGAGATGCTTCTTGACGAGCTGGTCGTTCGTCCGCGCGTCCCGCCCTCCGAGGATCAGGTGCCCGTCGGACGAGAGGGCCCAGCGGTACGCTTCGAACCAAAGGGATTTCGTCGCCTTGATGCGCGGTTTCTTCAGGGCCTTGACTGCTTTCGCCTTGGCCGCGTCGACCTCCACCTTCGTCTTCGCGATCGCTTCCTCGACTCGCTGCGCCTTCAGCAAAGCCTCCTTGCGGCGGTCGTACGAGGATTGCGCGTTCGCGGTCACGTCCTTCTCATAGTCGAGGGTGATCGCATCGAAATCCCCGACGGCCAAGGTGATCGTGTGCGCCTTGCGGTCGAGCGCCTTGATTTGCGCGTGTTCCGGAGGAGGCCGACCTTCCCGGACCGCACGGAGTAGTTCATCGAAGACCGCGTAGTGTCCATAGAGGAAGACGGCCTGCGCCTCGAGGCGCGCTGCCTCCTCCCGCAGGTTCTGCAGCGTCTCGCGCTGCTGGGC
Organism: Methanobacteriota archaeon; assembly: GCA_005878615.1. Lineage (GTDB taxonomy): Archaea > Thermoplasmatota > Thermoplasmata > RBG-16-68-12 > RBG-16-68-12 > RBG-16-68-12. The sequence goes on along the minus strand of VBLT01000137.1, from coordinate 5,110 downwards.
GACCCGACGGTCGAACTTCGCCGCAGCGTCCTCGACGACCTCCACCGCCGGTTCCGCGATCGTCAGGAAATTCGAGAGCGCTTCGTTGAACGTCGGGAAGTCCCTGCGATCCAGGTCGCGGTACTGGACCAGGGCGATGGGAGTCGCATCGATCGCTTTCCCGTCCCGGAAGATGACCCCGGGCTGCCGGTCTTGATCGCTCGCGACCGCGAGGTTGTTCAGGGCGGTATACAAGGCATCGACCTGCGGGTCTTGGAGGTCCTTGATCCGCGTCTCCTTGTCGATGCCCGCTCGCAAGCAGACCTCCTCGGCGTAGGTACCGCCGAGATTCAGGATGGTCGCAAGGACGCGGACCACCTGTCCCTTGGCCCCTCTCACCGCGGCGGCGAAGCCTCCTCGGTCGAGTTCGAGCGGGTCGATGCCGGCCACAGGAAAGATGTATTGCTCGCCGATCTCCACCGCGCGATCCTTGAACTTCTCTGGGGAGAGGACAGCGACGATCTTCCCTTCTCGACCGACGACGAGATTCCCTCTGCTGAAGATCTCGAAGATGATGTCAAACCGGTCGGGGCCTCGTTCGAGGTGGAAGAGCGCGATCCGATCGAAGCCCTGTTGCTCGACCGCCGTCAATCGAGCGTTATCAAGCAGCCGCCGGAGGGTTTGTGCGAAGGGCGGAGGGGATCCCGGCTTTTCTTCGACCTCATGGAGGCAGAGCCAGCGGCCCGCCTTGGAATAGAGCTCGACCTTTCCGCGATCTGGGAGATTGATGCGGAAGATGATTTCGTCTTCTCTCTGATAGACCTTGTCGACATGGCCCCCGATGAGGCCCTGCCACTCCGCGACGAGGACGCGGAGATCGAAGGAGGAGATGGACGTCTTCATCCGGTGTTGCGAAAACCCGTGCGTTACTTAATGATTGGTTTGAAGGAACGCCGGCCTCTGAAGGCCGGTCGATACGCCTAAGTAACGTCCCCCCTTTGGCTGCGATGTTGCCGCAGTGGCTTAGTGGTAGAGCGGCGCCTTGGTAAGGCGCAGGTCGGGGGTTCAATTCCCCCCTGCGGCTCTCTCTCCGGCAACGGTCGTTATCTAGAACGGATTGTTCGATGCCTCCAATCCGCACTCTCTTTGGTTCGCCGACGATTCTCTCACGCGGCTCGCGGCACAAGTTCGAGATCCGCGAGCGCTCGTCGGGCGGTATCTTCGATTGTCGGCACGGGACCGAAGAGTTCGCCCTGTTGCTTCGTATCGGCGACATATTTTCCTGTCTCGAAGTACCGGCCCATCGCCATCATGTCGCGCATGAAAGGAAGGAACAGGCCTCCGATCGTGCCGACGGTCTTGATCACGAGCAACGAACCAACGCTTGGCCTCACCTCGCGACGGAGGAGTCTCGTGAAGATGCCCGCGAGTTCAACGGCGGAGACGGGGCGGTCCGTTCCGAGGTCGATCCGGCGTCCGACCGCGCGGGTGTCGTCGATGGCCATCGCGAGGCACCGGGCGACATCGTCGGGGTGGATGTACGTCCACCGGACGGTGGGAGACCCAAAGGTCATCATTCGACCCTTCTGGAGCCCCCTGAGGAAGAATCTCGCGCTGCCACCGCCGAGGAACGCGCCGGGGCGCAGGGCCACGAAAGGGACGCCGCTCCGCTCCAGATAGTCCTCGATGAGTTTCTTCTGCCAGAAATGGGGGACATCGCGGGCCTGGTCGCAGGTCAGGATGCTTGTGAAGACGAACCGACGGATCCCCGTTTTCTTCGCGGCGTCGACGAGGTTCCGGTTCCCGAGGTCATCCACTTTTTCCAGCGAGTCGCCCTTTCGGCGGCGCGTGTATCCCGCCGCTGTGGTGACGACAGCATTCGAGCCGCTCATGGCCCTCTCCAACGACGCAGGCTCGAGCATGTCCCCTCGCGCGATCTCCACACCTTTCGCCGCGAGACGGCTCGGGTCCGTTCCCTCGCGGACGAGCGCGCGGACGCGTTTCCCGCGAGCCAAGAGCGCGTCCACCACCCGACCTCCCAAGTCCCCTGTGGCACCTACGACCAGTACCGTGTTCGTTTCGGACATGAGACTCCCAACCTTTCTCCAGCGTAAGATAGAAGCCGGTACTTGTTGATTGAAACAGCGAAACTTCGGTCACGTCCACGAAAGCGTGGGAAAGCGAGGGTCACCGGTGGCTAAGCTCGACCGGCGCCCGTTCAAGGATTCCCGCGGTCCCAGAAGGCCCAGGAGTTCGGGCGTTCAATCCGTCGGGCGGCTCCCGCGGCCGGCGCCGTACCGGTTCGCGGAAGCCGCATTCGCCGTCCCTCGAGGGGGCCTACCCCTCCACGAGCCGGGCCAGGTTCTCGAGGGACTGGTTCCAGCCCTGCATGGCCGATTCCACGGGGATCGTCTTCGGCAGCCCTTCCTGCACGATCTTCACTTCCGTCCCGCCCGGCACATCTCGGAACGTGACGGTGACCTTGATCTCGCCCTGCATCAACGGGTCGTCGCTCTCGAACTTGTCCGTGTAGTGCAACCGCTCGTAAGGCTTGATCTCGAGGTACTTGCCTCCGAAGAAGTGCGTGTCTTTCTTGTCGAGGGACGAGAAGCTCATGCGGTACAGCCCGCCAACCTTGGGCTCGAACTTGTACACGTGGGCCGTGTACCCGTTCGGCGGCATCCACTTGGCCATGGCGTCGGGGTCGAGGAACGCGTTGAATACGCGTTCGCGGGGCGCCTTGAAGACGCGGGTCAGTCGCACCGTACCTGTCGTCCCACTGATCTTTGCCTTGGTCGTTGCCATGTGTGTTCCTCTCCGTTCGACTTTCACTGCGATGTCGTCCAGCATGTCCTCCCAGAAGATCCGGTACTGCACGATCCACGAAAACGCGGCGGACAGGGGGCCCGCCTTGAGGGCGCATCGGCGCACCCGCCCCGCCTGCGTTTGCTCCAGGAGGCCGACCTCCTCCAGCGCGCGAAGGTGCTGGGAGATGGCCGGGAGGCTCACGTCGTGAGGCGCCGCCAGCTCGCCCACCGTGCAATCGCCTTCGGCAAGCTGCTCGATGATCGCGCGCCGAATCGGGTGGGCCAGGGCGGCGAACACGTCGTCGAGCCGGACCTTCTGAACCTTAAGCATCAGCTTAACCGTCATGCGCGGAGAATACTTAAGCGTTTCCTTAATAATGGAGAGCGACCGACAACCCCGTCGGGTGCGTCGAGCCGCGTTCCAGGCCGCGGGCCTATCCGAGGGTCGCAGGTGCTCCGCCCGCGGCCAACCTCTTCATGAGGAGGACGGCGACGAAGGTCGCTACGCTGACCCCTAACACAATCCAGAAGACCGATGAGATGGACTGGGCGAAGGCCTCCTGGAGGATCGCCGCGCCCCCCGATGGAGAACCCGCGAGGAGCGCGGAAAGGTCGGAGGCGAACAGGCTAATCTGGACGGCTCCGAGGAGCGAGACCCCGATCGCTCCCCCCAGGTTGAGGGTGAACGTGGCAAGGCCCGAGGCGATTCCAATTTCCCTCCGTTCGACCGAGTTCTGGAACGCCACGATCGTCGCGGGGATCATCATCCCGTTCCCGAAACCGATTGGGAGGCAGACGGTCATGAGCTGCAGAATCGACGAAGAAGATCGGATCGAGGTGATGAGCAAGATTCCGATGGAACTGATCGCGGCCCCGACGATCGCGGGCGTCTTGAATCCCAATCGGGAAACGAGGGTGCCGCCCAGGAGGAGTCCGCCGGTCAGCGGAAGCGTGAATGCGTAAATCACGTTCCGTTGGTCGCCGAGGCTCGCACCCAGCCCCTTCGCCGCGAACAGCGGCAGGAACGCAATGATGCCGAAGAATGCGGCGGCGCGAAGAATGTTGACGACGGTCGCCGCGGCGATGTTCCGAATCCGGAACAATCGCGGAGGGAGCACGGGCTCCCGCGCCCGTCGTTCCGCGAGGACGAAACCGGCCAGGAGCAGGACGCTCCCCGCGAACAGGGCGATCTCCGCCCACGAGGTCCACCCGAAGGTGGACCCGCCGAGGAACAGCCCCATCATCAGCAGGCCGAGGAACCCGACGAGCAACGACGCGCCGAGCCAATCGCTGAACGGACTCGCGTCGGCCGCCTTCGATTCACGGAGCGCGAAATAGATGAGGGCTAGGGAGACGACGCCCACGGGCAGGTTGATGTAGAAGATCCACCGCCAGCTGATCGCCTCCGTCAAGAAGGAGCCGAGGGCGGGGGCGATCGCGAAGGCGATTCCATTAATAGAGAAGAGGAGGCCCTGGACTTGCCCGCGGCGTTCGGGCGGGAACATGTCTCCCGCAATGGCGATCGTCGCCGGCACAAAGGCGCCGAATCCGATCCCCTGGAGCGCCCGGAACGCAATGAGCTGGTAGATGTCCCGCGAGGCGCCGGACAACGCGGAACCGGCCATGAAGACCAGGAGGCCGAGGAGGAAGAACCGCTTCCGGCCGTACAGGTCGGACAGTTTCCCAAAGATCGGGATCGTCACGGTCTGCACGATGAGAAAGGCGCTGAAGACCCATGCAAAGAGGTTTAAGCCGCCCAAGTCGGCGATGATCGTCGGAGCAGCCGTCGAGACGATTGTCACGTCCATGAAGCCCAGGAGCAGCCCCGCCAGCAGGCCCGCGAGGACCAGGGGCGCAGACCGTCGTAGTTTCGGTGGTTCGTCTGGAGTGGCCGCCGAGGGGTTCATCGAAACCGCCTCGCCGACGATACGTTTCTCATGGGCCTCGGCCGACCACGTCGGTCCCATTTACCAGTTGGCTTCGATCACCTACTCGAAAGCCTCCTCCGCGGGATCGACCCACGAGAACCCGTCCGCTTCGACGACCCATTCCTTCATCCGGCCGCCGCGGGAAATCCTAAGAGGCGCCGGCATGTTCTCGGCCCGTGCAGGCTCGGACATGGAAAGGCGCGAATCCGGAAATGCTCGCCGTCATCCGGGAACTCTTGATCCGAAGGGGTGCGGTCGAAGACAGAGACCTGAGCAATCCCCACGAGGCCTGGCGGGTCCGAATTGATCGGGTGGTCTTCACCGGGTACCGCAGCGGCACGATCTACTGCACCGGTGGCACCATCCCGGAACTCCCCTTCCTCTACGCGTCCATCG
>VBLT01000110.1:28904-57238 GCA_005878615.1 Methanobacteriota archaeon | reverse complement strand
GCGGCGATATTTAATCATTTGATGGTCATCCCCGCCGGATGCGCGTCTTCGTCGCGGGGGCGACGGGAGTCCTCGGCCGACGCATCGTACGCCAGCTCGTGGCCCGCGGTCATGTTCCGGTCGGCCTCACACGGTCGGAATCCGGGGACGCGACCGTCCGATCCCTCGGAGGCGAGCCACGGCGGGCCGACCTGTTCGACGTCGACGCGCTCGCGAAGGCAGCGGAAGGGTGCAGCGTGGTCATCCACGCCGCGACCGCCATCCCGACGAAGGTCCGGACGCGTCCCAAGGATTGGGACATGAACGACCGGATCCGCCGCGAGGGGACGAGAGCCCTCACGACGGCGGCCGGTCGCGTGGGAGCCGGGGCCTACCTGCAGCAGAGCGTGGTTTGGGCGGTTCGTGGCCCGCCGGGCACAATCTTTGACGAGGACGCGCCTCCCGTGGGAGATCCGATTCTCGCGTCCGCCCTCGATAGCGAACGGATCGCCCGTGAGGCGGGAGCGAAACACGGGTTCCGCACCGCGATCCTCCGTTGCGGCGGATTCTATTCGGCGGACGGCTGGCACACGAGGATCCTGGCCGAGTCCCTTTTCCGCGGCCGCCCGGTCCTCGTCGACGGCGGGACCGGGGTCTGGTCTTGGCTGCATGCGGAAGATGCCGCGAGCGCCTTCGTCGCGGCCTCCGAATGGCCGAAACCGGGCCTGTGGCACGTCGTGGACGATCGGCCGGCATCGCTGCGGGAGTTCCTCGGATTGCTCGCGGAAAAGCTGGGGACTCGACCGCCGCGCCGGGTCTCTCGATCCGTCGCCCGCCTCTTCGTGGGGCGGTACACCGCCGACCTCCTCGCAGCATCTTTCCCGACGTCGAACGCGCGGTTCCGTTCCGATTTCCGGTGGACCGCGTCGTTTCCCACCTTCGAGAAAGGCCTCGGCGAGGTGGTCGCCGCATGGCGGTCTGAAGGGTTCCCCGGCAGGCAGGTGCCGCGGGCATGAGGCGGCTGACGGCCCTCTTCATCGCCCTCGTCTTCGCGCATCTCCTCGTCGTCCTCGTGCACACCGTCGCGCACTTGGAATTGCAGATCATCCCGCCGCCGACGGACACGGTCTTCATCCTCGGGGTGATCCTGATCGGTCCGGTCGCGGCGCTCCCCATCCTGCGGTTCAACCGACCGCTCGCCTCGGGCCTCCTCATCGTCGTCATGGCCGCGGCCTTCGCCTACGGCTTCCAGAGTCACTTCGTCATCCCGGGCCCGGATCAAGTGTCGATCGTGACGTCCGATCCATGGACCGTCGTCTTCGTCGTCACCGCGATCGGGATCGGCATCCTCGAGCTTCTCGCCACCGTCGTCGCAGTGTCCATGTTCGGTCGCTCGCTCAGAAATCCTTCGGGATCTCCCGCGAGATGACCGCGACCCGGTTGAGGACGCCCATCAGGCCCATGATCTTCGGCAGGGAGCCGCGGAACCGGATCTTGCCGCCCATGACCAGGCTCTGGAGGTCCCGCTCGCCCCGTCCGAGTTGCGTCCACGCCTCGTAGTTCCCCTCGAACTTGAAGTCCGCCGGCAGGTCCGGCCCGACCGGGGTCGACGTCACGCGGCCATTCACGACATCGAGCAGGAAGGACGCATTCCGGTCGACGCAGGTCAGGACCACCTTGGCGCTGACTGCCGCGGCTTTCTTCGACCACTCGGGATCCGCGTTCAGGCGCCGCGCGACTTCCTCGAAAAAGGGTGCGGTGAAGTATTGCGTCATCGGACGAGTCTCGTTTCGCGGGACTGGCTTTGCGATGATAAGGGTTCCCACGGGTCGATTGGACGAGGATTAAACGGGAAAGGTTTTACACTCTCCCGGTCCTCGCGGCTCGCGCGTGGGTAGCCAAGCCTGGTCAAAGGCGAGGGACTCAAGATCCCTTCCCGCAGGGGTTCCCAGGTTCGAATCCTGGCCCACGCATCGAACTCACCCCTACTTGTAGGCGGGTGGAGAATGGATTCATCCCGGGCGAGGGGTGCGTGAGCCCGTCGCAGGGGATTGGCAAGGTTTCTTGAAAGACCCCGATGATGCGGGGCAGGGGCTGCCCATGAAACAAAAAGAGCTGGTCGATTTGATGACGACGCTGGACGATGCTTGGAATGCCGGACCTGGAAGTCCTCTTTGGGATACTTTTAGAAAGCGTCACACCGAAAATGTTGCCGTTTACTGGCCCGGCGGGGCCCCACCCACGAGAGGACGACACAACCATGACGTGGAAGCCGTTGAATTCTTCAAGACCTTCCCGGACAACCACCTCATTAACCGCCCGTACAGGCTTCTCTTCGCAGACGGCAACCACACGTGCTCCGTCGCGGAATTCTCCGGCACGATGAAGGGACCAATGAAGGTCGCTGAGGGGAAGGTGATCCCGCCGACCGGGAAGAGTTTCCATGTGGAGTTCTGTACCGTGGCGACGTGGAATGATAAGGGGGAGATCACGGAGGAGCGGCTCTTCTACGACCTCGTGGGCCTGATGAAGCAGATCGGACTCGGGTGAGGGCCCCCGTGGTCAAAGCGGTTCGTCCGCAAATCGCTAAAACTCGCCCCGAAACGTGATCGAATCCTGCCCAACGCATCGGGATCAGCCGTCGACGAAACGCAAGCCGCCGGAATTGGTCCGCCGCTCGCATGATCCGAGGTTGCGACGGGAGGGCCGCCGTCATTGTCCACTTCGGGACGTCGGTGATGAGCATCTCGGGACGTTCGTTCAACAAGGCCGCCGAAGACGCCGAGGTCCGCGATTTTTGCGGGATCGGATTCCGGGATTGCCATGCAAACCCCGCACGCGTCAAATGGAAAGCGTTTTTACGAAGGAGGCACGGGCACGGTCGCGTGAAAGTCGATTGTTGAGAACGGAGTCGCAAGAGATAAGAAAGCAACCCTCTCATCGCCTGGCTCTCCGGTGGGAGAATGAAACAACTCATCGAGACCCAGAATCAGCCCGCGAAGCGATCGCCCCTTGCGATGAAGTGCACGGTCAATCGTGCTGCCCTGAAGCCGAATTCGGGCACCTCCGTGTACGTCGCCGTCGACCTAACCCCCTCGGCCGCCGCGGTCGCCGGACGCGTTCGGAGCATCTCCCTCGCCATCGATTCGAGTGGATCGATGGACGGCGAGAAGATCGAGCAGGCGAAGGCCGCCGCGTTGGGCCTGATCAAGCAGCTCCGGCCCGACGACCAGCTGGCCATCGTTTCGTTCTCCGACGCGGTGACGATCCAGCTGCCCATGACGCGAGTGGGAAATTCCCGCGAGGTCGCGGCGGCGGTGAAGGCCCTCTCCGTCGGAGGCCTGACAGCGATGTACGACGGACTGGACGCGGCCTTTAGACAGGCCCGGGAGGCCTCCAAGGTGCCCGGGGCCGTCCATCGCGTCATCCTGCTCACGGATGGCAATCCCACGGTCGGCCGGACCGACGGCAAGGACTTTGTGACCCTCGCGCAGGGAATCCGCGAAGGGGGCATCACGATCACCGCGATCGGCATCGGAACCGACTACAACGACTCCCTCCTCCAGAAAATTGCCGAGTCCGGCGGCGGGCTTTGGCACCACATCAAGGACGGGCAGGGCGATTTGCCCCAGATTTTCCAGGCGCAGGCGGAACAGATGGCGGGGACGATCGTCGCCCACCCCGAGCTCAAGGTGTCGATCATGCCGGGGTCGGAGCTCGCGGACGCCTACAGCGTCAAACCCGTCCTGAATCGACTGCCGCGACCGAAGTTCGATGGCCAGGCGTTCACGGTCCCTCTGCGGGACCTGATCGCGGGCGAGGAGCAGACGCTCGTGTTCCGCATTGGCGTCCCCGCGAGGCCCGCGGGGAAGGCCGCGCTGCTCAGGTTCTCCCTGGTCGAAGTGGCGCAGAGCGTCGAAGTGACGTTCACGGACGACCCGCGGTTATGGAACGCCGAAACCAACCCATACCCGCGCACGCTGCTGAGTTCGGCGGAAGCCACCGTGCTCATGCAGAGGGCGGTTCAGACGAAAGAAGCGTCCGCGCTGCAGAAAGCCGAGACGATCATGAGGACGCTTGCCACGGACGCCGGTGCGGCAACCGCGCTCCGTGCCAACGCCACCCTCAACGAGGTCGTGACGACGATGCGGGACGCGCAGGCGACGGTGGCCCGAAGCGGGCTGCAACTGAGCGAATCTGCTAAGAAGGAGTTCCTGCAAGCGACGACCGTCATTGGGAAAAAGAAACCGAAGCGGTGATGACGTGACCAACTGTCCGGACTGCGGCACCGAAATCCGAGATAACGCCAAGTTCTGCGATACCTGCGGCGCGAGGATCGAGCAAGGGGTCGCCCAAGCACCGCCGAACGAGGCCTCGGACGCCTCCGAGGCGCAGGGCCTTTCCCTATCCTGGGCGGACGACGACAGTCCCCTCGATTCGGCGCCCACCGAGGATGCGGCCGAGCCCGATTCAACGGCCGAGCCCGAGCCCGAAATCGATTCGATGGAATCCGACGGCCAAGCCTTGGTCGAGTCGACGGACGTCGAAGGGGAGCCGGCCCCGGAAGAGGGGCCCGAGGAGTCGCCCAAGGCGGGCTACCTCATCTTTCCCGACAACACCGAGCGGCCGCTCTCGCCGTCGCAATGGTTGATCGGCCGCACTGACTTGGCCAAGTTCCTGCCCGACCCGGGGAAGGCGAATGAGATTTCCCGGGGACACCTGACCGTCTTCCAGGAAGGGGACAAGTTCTTCGTCGAAGACGGGACCACGATGGTGCAGCGGAAGCGGAGTACGAACAAAACCTGGCTGGTCCGAGGCAGCTCCCGGATCCTGGTCACCGGCAACGGCCGCAACGAGCTCCAGGACGCGGACGAAATCGACGTGGCTGAGCTGGTGAAGCTGCAATTCGTGTTGAAATAGGCCAGCGGAGCGTATGACCCTCCCCCTTCCCTGTACCCTGAAAGGTCGGAAGGGTCGGTACCAGGTTGCGAGCAAGTTGACCGACGGAGGAATGTCGACGGTCTATGTCGGCAAGTCCAGCCGCGGACAGGCCGTCGTCGTGAAGGAAGCGAGCGGGCCGGATCTGGAGCAGGCGGACGAGAGGCTCCGGATCGAAGCCGACATCCTGAAGGCCCTCGCCTCGCCCGGCCATCCGCGGGTGGTGCGGTACGTGGACGAAGGCACCAACTTGGGCCCTTTCTGCCTCGTCGAGGAGAAGCTCGAAGGGGACACGCTGTCGGAACGCTACCGCGACAAGGCGGCCGATGTGGGCACGGCGACCCGATACGTCCTCCAACTGCTGGAGGCCCTCGCCTACCTGCACGGGCGGAACGTCATCCACCGGGATGTCAAGCCGAACAACATCATCCTCGATGTCAACCGCGAAGTCGTCCTGATCGACTTCGGGGCGGCGAAGAAGGAATTCCACCAGTTCATGGGATCCGGGACCGTCATCTACACGCCGGGCTGGGGGGCCCCGGAGCAGAACCTGGGAGAGGCCACCCCGGCGAGCGACCTGTACGGCGTGGGCGCGGTGTTCTTCTTCCTCCTGACCGGACAGGATCCCCGCGCCTCCATGAAACAGCTCGCGGGAGGGAAGACGGAACTCTTCCGATCCCCCCACGACATCGATCCCCGCGTCACGTCGGAGCTTTCCGGCGTCGTGACGAGGGCCATGGCCTTCGATCCGAAACGACGGTTTCCGACCGCCCAAGACATGGCCGAGGCGATCGGCGGAGGGTCTGAGAAGTCCCCGGGCTTTCCGCACCTTGTCGTCCTGGGGAAGAAATGCCGGGTCAAGAAGGAAATGGAGATCGGGAGGGACCACAAGTCCTGCGACCAAGGTTGCACGAAGAAAGGCTTCGGACGTCCTCCCGAGATCGGGATCCTCGACACGGAGCGGTACCTCTCGAAGCATCACGCGAGGATCGTGAGGGACCCGAAGGGCCGGTGTTGGATCGAGGACTTGGGAAGCTTGAACGGCACCGCCATGTCGCACGATGGCGGGAGGACATACCAACAGATTCCAGGGTTCAAACGCCAGGAGCTCACGGACGGAGACGTCGTCGCCCTGGTGTACAAGCCGGGGAGAGGCCCGTATATGACGATCGCGTTCAAAGGCGGCCAACGCCGCAGGGGGTCCTGAGCATGGCTCGAAAGATCGTGGAAGACAGAAGGTCGATCGGCGCAGCGGACACCGTGATTCGTTCTCCCCGTCGTCGTCTCGGGTTCGCCTCGAACGTCGGGAAGGTCCGGCCGGTTGACGAAGACAGTCTCCTCGCGATGGAGATCCAAACGGCGTACCTGTCGGAACCGCGGACCCGGCTGCTCCTGATGGTGGCGGATGGCATGGGGGGCCACCGTCGCGGGGATGTGGCGAGCCGAACGGCCGTGAGGGCGGTCGCCCGAACGATCCTGCCGCTCTTGACGACCTCGGAGGACATCCCGCAAGGGACGTACGACCAGGAGCTCCGAGCCGCCGTTGACCAGGCCAACAAGGCGATCTTCACCGAGGCGGCGCGAAATCCGGAGTGCGCGGGGATGGGGACGACCCTCAGCCTTGCCATCGTGGACGGTCGCGACCTCTACGTGGCAAACGTGGGCGATTCCCGGGCATACATCATCAACGAGCGTGAGATTTTCCAAGTGACCCGAGACCACTCCCTCGTCCAGGAGATGGTCGATCGCGGGGAACTGTCGCCCGAGGAAGCAAGGCACCATCCGCGGAAGAACGTGATCACGATGGCGCTCGGAGTCTACGATGAGGTGACCCCGGACATCGGATGCCTCACCACGGAACCGGGCGACATGGTCCTGGTGTGTTGCGACGGCCTGATCAACCACGTGGAAGACGAGGACATCCAGCGCGTGGTCATGGGAGCGAGCGATCCGCAGACGGCCTGCGAGATCTTGGTCGATCTGGCGAACAAAGGTGGCGGGACGGACAATATTTCCGTCATCGTCGCCCGCACGCAGCCCCTCTCCCGGACGTGATCTGATGTTTGAATCGCCGAATCAACCGGAAACGGTCCTGCATCGGAGGCGGCCTGATGCGTAGGAGAAGCCGCGAGGGGGAGGTTGACACGTGAAGCGTCTCTACTTCCTCGCCGCGGTCGCAACCTTGCAGATCGTCCTTGGATCGCTCACGATGTTTCAAGCGGCCCAACCCGTTCGAATGGCCGACAACGTCCTCGTCACCTCGGGAGACTATTACAGCTTCGAGGTCGGCATCTTAGGGGACGGCCGCTTGAACGGAAACCTCTCCGAAATTCGAGGTCATTCGTTCGACGTGTTTGTGTTCGATGAACGCGGCTACGCATCGTTTCGGGACGGCTCCAACGCCGTGCCTCCCCTGTTCCATCAGCACGGAACGACCATTCAGGTCGATCAGAGTCTCCCCGGCGGAGGATCCTATTACGTTGTGGCGGTGGAACTTCCCGCGCGGGAAGACCTCCAAGTCCACCTTGACTTGGTCGTGTTCGGCCTGAAACCGACCGAAACGATTGTGGCGGTCATTGTACTCGTCGGTGGCCTCGCGCTCGTCGGAGCGGCCTTGATGCTGAGCGTTTGGTCCTGGCGTCGCACCCCCTCGGCCTCGAAGGCGTCCTCCCAGGCGCCCGCGGATCCCTCTTCTGATCCCCCACCCGATCCTCTCCCTGATCCGTCCCCCGATCCGCCACCGGTCGCTCAGGAACCGCAGGACCCACCGGACGACAACACCCGGATTTACTGAGGTATTGCCCGCGGACGGTTCGGCCCTACCGGGGGCCAATCGGTGGGCATGAGGTCACCGGGCTCACGAACTCCCGAACCGTTCAGCGGCCCGAGCGCGGGCCCGCGCGGCCTCGACCTCGCGATTGCGCGGCTCGGCATTCGTGGCGAGCGAACGGAGCAGATCTTTGGCGACCGTGGAAACGCGATCGACGGCCTGAGAGAATGCCGCCTCGTTTGCCTTCGAGGGCTTTGGGAAGCCCGATATCTTTCTCACAAACTGGAGTGAGGCGCCGCGAATCTCTTCATCCGTCGCCGGAGGATCGAAGTTGAACAAGGTCTTGATGTTCCGACACATTCGGATTCCCCTCCCGAGAATCGAGCGGGCCTATTTCGGCCCTTGGGATAAATGGTTTCGCAGGCGGGACGACCGCCCCGCCTGCCCGGCGAATTTTTCCGCTCCGACATCACCGCTGCAATCTCGTGACGAGCTTGTCGAACATCTCGTTCCAGCCCTGCGTCGCCCCGTCGCGCTCTGGCCCCGCAGGCATCCCGGCATGTCGCAAGGTCACCTTCGTCCCGCCGTCCTCGTCTTCGAAGGTTATCGTGACGAGCATCTCCAGCGGGATCTCCGGGTTCATTCCGTAGTACGTCGCCGGAACGACGTTTCCTTTCTGGTCCGCGAAGCTGTCCGTGTAGACGATTCGCTTCCCGGGGACGATTTCGCGATAGACCCCGGTGCCCCAGTAGTCCTTCCCCTCGGGGGAGCGCATGCAGTACCGGAACACTCCGCCGATTCTCAGATCCGCCGAGAGGACGGGCGTGGTGAACCCCTTCGGTCCCCACCACTTCTTCATCTCTACCGGGTCCGTGCACGCGAGCCAAACGCGTTCGCGCGGCGCGTCGAAGGTCCTGGTGATGACGAGCCCGTTCTTCCGCTCGCGGGGGCTCGCTCTCTTCCGACCCGCGGGTTTCAAGCGCGTCGCACCTTCCTTCAGCTCGTGTACCAGTTCTGTGAATCGCTCCATCGTTTCGCGCGCCCCGTCTTCCATGCCGGAAGCGAGCATCCCCTCGAGGTCCTCGACCGTCTCGAAGACGGATTTCTGCGTGACCTTCGTCCGGCCGTCGATCTCCTCGAACGTGGCGCTCTCGATGAGGACGTGTCCCGGCATCCCTTCATACTCGAAGGTGTCGACGATGCGCTCGGGCGGCACGACTTCCTTGTATTCCCCGTGGAATCCGTACACGTTGCCCTCCGAATCCCGTTGGATGAACCGCCAGGTTCCACCGGGGCGGACCTCCATCTTCTCCACGGTCGTCGTGTACCTCTTCGGTCCCCACCATCGAGGGATCAGCTTCGGATCGGTCCACGCTTTCCAAACGAGCGCGCGCGGCGCGTCGAAGATGTACGTGGTCACGAGCTCGCGTTCCGACGTCCTCGCAGGCTTACCTTTTGCGGGCATGTTTCTGTTCCTCCTTTCGTTCCGTCTTGTGGCTTTCCCCTAAATGCTCGGCCAACCGGCCAAAGCGGTCCTCCCAAAGGACGCGGTAGCGCGTGAGCCAACCAAACGCCGTGCTCAGTGGGGCGACGTCAAGCTGACAGCGATGCACGCGACCTTCGGGCTCGACCTGCAGCAGGCCCGCGTCCTCGAGCACGCGAAGGTGCTTCGAGATCGCGGGGAGGCTCACTTTGTGCGGCTCGGCGAGTTCACCGACCGTCGCGTCCCCGCCGGCCAATCGCTCAACAATGGCCCGCCGAATGGGATGGGCCAAGGCCGCGAAGATCGCGTCCAGGTCGACCGATGCCTTGGTTCGGTTAACCATCTGGTTAAGTGATATCCGACTGAATATTTAACGATTTGGTTAAACGATGACGGCCGGAGGCGTGGAGTAGGCTCGGTCGGCCGCACCTCGACTCGCCGGAAACGGGGCTCCCATGCCCCTCTGACTACCCGATCGACGTCGGGTCGCAGAACGTACCCGCGCAGGATACTTATAACACGAGAGTGTGCGCCTTCTTCGGAGAGGATCATGGGAGCGATCGTGCGCAACCTGCCGGCGGAGCCGTGGGAGAAAGGGATCGGGCCGGGCATCGTGGACAAGAAGATCATGGGACCGAACGACAGCAACTTCATGCTCATGGGCCTCGCGAAGATGGAGCCGGGTGTGAAGTCGCCGCCCCACCGCCATCGATACACGCAGATTTTCTACTTCATCGAAGGGCAGGGCCAGGTCCTCGTCGACGGTCAGGCCCACGAGGTCGGACCGGGATCCGTGGCCCGGTTCGTCCACGGGGAGGAGCACACGGTCATCAACCCGGGGCCGGGCCCGCTCAGCCTCATCGAGGTCCGGGTGCTTCCGCGTGGTCAGGTGGTCTGGGAATAGGATGGCCTCGCTTCGCACGTGGTGGAAGGCGACCCAGCCGCACAGCTTCGTCGCCTCTCTCGTCGGGGTCGCCCTGGGCACCGCGATCGCATGGCGCGAGGCGCGGACGTTCGACGGGCTGGCCCTCTTGCTCACCGCGGTCGGCGTGGTGTGTCTCCACGCGGCGACGAACATGAGCAACGATTCGATCGACTTCCGCCGCGGGGTCGATGACTTGCCTCCCGAGCTCGTGAGTCCCTTCACCGGAGGCGCTCGGGTCCTTCCCGATCGAGCCCTTTCCGTCGAAGCGCATCGTCGGGTTTGGATTGCCCTCTATGGGGTGGCGGCCCTGATCGGCGTGGTCCTCGCGGTGACGCGACCGAACGGCTGGATCCTGTTGGTCCTCGGCGCCGTCGGCGGGCTGATCGGAATTTTCTACACCCTCCCGCCTCTTTCTCTGCAGTACCACGGGATCGGCGAGATTGCCGTGACCGTCATCTTCGGTCCCATCGTGGTCCTCGGCGCCTACGCGGTTCAGCGCGGCGCGCTCGGCTGGGAAGCTTTCCTGGCGTCCCTGCCGCTCGGGCTCCTCGTCGCCGCGTTCCTCCTCGTGAACGAGATGCCGGAACACCGCACGGATCCGAAGGGAGGAAAACGGACGATCCCGGCCCGAATCGGCCTCGAGAAGTCCGTCGTCCTCTACGAGGCCCTCGTCGGGTCCGCGCTGTTCCTCCTGGTGGCGTTCTCGGTCCTCCAGTGGATTTCCTGGGTCGCGGTGATCGGCCTCATCGCCCTCGTTCCGTTGGCGCGGGCGCGCGCGGTCCTCCGGGCGCACTACCGCGAGTACCCGGCCCACATCCCCGCGAATGCGGGGACGATTCAGGCCGTCCTCCTCCTCGGCACCGCGATGACCCTCGCGTACCTGATTTCCGCCGCGGCGAATCTATAACCCGGCGAACAAATCGACGACGATCGCGAGTCCAACGAATGCGTGGGCCGCGACGGTCCAAGCGATTGCGCGATCGAACCGCGATGCGGTTTCCTCCTTCGGGAAGGCGCGCAAGATCGCGATCCAGAAGGCGACCGTCAGGAGGATCCAGAGGACCCCTCCACCGAAGAACCACCAGATGAATCCGAAGGGTACCGGCAGGAGTGGGAGCCCGAGGAACAGCCTACGCGCTCCTGGGAACCCCAAGCTCGTCACCGGCGTGCGTTTGCCTTTCTCGGAGTCCTCGGCACGGTTCGGAAAGTAGCGCGCGAAAGAGATCGCGGATGCGAGGAGCCCGAGGACAACGGAGGCGAACAGGCTGTCGCGGATCCCCGCACCTCCGAAGGCGACCGTCGCGCCGACGGTCATGATCGGTCCGAAGGCGAGGAACGTGGAAATTTCGCCGACTCCGCGGTAGCTGAGCTGCAGCGGCGGCGAGCTGTAGCTCCACGCTAACACCGCCCCGGCGATCCCGAAGAACAGCAAGGCGAGATTCATGGTCAGCAGGACGAGCAGGAGGCCCGCCCCCACGCCGATCGCGAACGAGAGGCGGCCGAGTCGGAGCACGGTCCGAGGATCGCGGGTCAGGTGGACCGCCGCGGCGCTATCGAACGCGAACCACGATCCGGGGGACGATGGCGGCGACGACCGATCCCGGCCTTCGAAGTAGCCTTTGAGCAGGTTCGCGCCGGCCTGGATTCCAATCAGCGAGAGGAGGATGAGGCCGAGGGGCACCGCTCGAAAGGGCGCCCCACCATGGATCGCGGCGGCAGTCCCGACGATTGCGGGGAGGATCGACGCTTCGAACAAGATCGCTTGGGATGCGCGGATCCATTCGACGATTCGCATCGAGCCGCGACCCGTTCGCTCCGAAAAAAGGGTTCCGTTGGTGTCGCGGCGTCCGGCCTGGCCCTCGCGCGGCCCTCGGACTGGGTATCAGATTTGAAAATAGCGCATGCTGCCAAATGTTCCGTTTTGGATAATCTTAAGTGGAAACGCTCTAATCCCGTCGCGTGGCGCGGGGGTACCGGAGGAAGCGTTTCTACGCCACGCCGATCCGCGTCCTCACCCATCTCTCCTCGACCGCGTCCGCGGAGCCCGCGACGCTCGGCGCCCTGACGCAGGAAGGCATCGCGTCGGCGACCCACTCGGGCCGGACGACGGCGACGAAATGGCTCGCGAGGATGGAGTCGATGGGGCTCATCGCCGGAGAGCGAGCCCACGTGCCGGGCCATCGGGTCCGGAAGACCGTCTATCGTCTCACGCACGAAGGATGGGTTCAGGCGATGAAGCTTCGAACCCGATTCCAGGGGGACATCGTGGAGGTCCTCGCGCCGAGTCTCGATCCGACTCCCATGCGGGTGTCCGAGATCCCGGAGATCTTTCCGGCGTACGTGAACCTGACCGCCGCCGTCTCCCTCGTGCGGGGAGGGCGCCTCGACTTCACCCGTCTCCATGGGATCGGTTCGGGGGCCGTGGCCCCGGTCCTCTGGGGCGACACCCTCCGCCGGCTCGGTCGCCTGTTCGGTCGCGCGGAGGAGTCCCGGGCCCTCGATGCCTGGGCCGCGTCTCCCTCCGCCGTCCTCATCGTCACCGGCATCGCGGGGATCGGGAAGAGCACGCTCGTCGCGAGCTGGCTCGTGCGGCAACGGCCGAGGCCCTACATCTACTGGTTCGAAGTCCACGATGGCACGACCCGCGCCGTATTCCTCCGCGATCTCGCCGCGTTCCTTTCCCGACTCGGCCGGCGCGGTCTCAAGAACCTGCTCGAGGAGACGAGGGCGGAAGATCCGAACGTGACCGCCCGCGTGCTCGCCCACGACCTTCGGGACGTCCCCATCCTCCTGGTGCTGGACAACTTCCAGAGGGCCGCGCCGGAGCTTGCCCGGTTCATCGCGGGCCCCGTCGTCGGCCTGGGGGCGAAGGCGTCCGCGAAGGTCCTCTTGATCTCGCGGACGAACCCCTCGGCCCTCGTGCGGCGGAAGGGATCCAAGGGTCTCCGCGTCGAGGTGCTCCGCGTCGGGGGCCTCGATCACACGGCGTCGGTCGGCCTCTTGCGATCGAAAGGGTTCGCGGGAGACGACCCGGCCTTGGAGCGCGCCGCGAGTTCGGCTCGCGGCCATCCGATCCTCCTTTCGTTCGCGGCCCAGACCGGGTCCAGCGTGACCGGGGAGATGACCCGCTATCTGGAGCGCGAGATCTGGCGGACCCTGACGAAAGACGAGCGCACCGTCCTCGAGGCCTCCTCCTTGTTCCGCGGGCTCGTGCCCCTCGACGCGCTGCATTGTTTCTCGGACAATTGGCAGCTGGCGATCCACGGCCTTCAGACGAAGAACCTCCTGGCGCCGACGATCTCCGGAGGCGTCGTCGTGCACGACACGATCCGCGATTACATCCGGGAACGGCTTCCGGAGGTTCGGCGACGATCGTTCCACGGCCTCGCCGCGGTCTACTTCTTCGACGGGTCAGAGATGCGGGACCGGATCGAAGGGATGCACCACATGCTCGAAGCGGGAGACACGAAGGCCTTCGGCGAGTACCTCGTCTCCCACGGATCGGGCCTCCTCGACTCCGTCCCCGCGTCCGAACTTCTGCGGGTCCTCCAGTCCATCGGCGATGGGACGCTCGAGCCACTGCCGGCCTGCATCCTCCCGGAGCTCAAGGGCGATTCCCTGCGGGCCTCGGGGGACCTCGCGCCGGCGTTGCAAGAGTATCGGCACGCCCTCCAACGGGCCGAGGTCAACGCGCGGCCCGAGCGCGTCCCGCGGCTCCTCCGAAAGATTGCATCGATCGAACGTTGTCGGGACGAATTGGCGAAGAGCCTCGGCCACCTCGTCGAGGCGCAGGGCCGTCTCGACTCGCATTCGGATCCGGCGGAACGCGGCGAGGTCCTCCGCGAGATGGCGCTCCTCGAGCAGGCGAAAGGGGATCTCGCCCAGGCCGCGTCCCATATGAACGAGTCGGTCGACCTCGCGACCGAGGTCTCCGAGCCGGGGGCCTTGGCGCGAAGCCTCCTCGCCCTCGGGACGCTCGAGGCTCGTCGGGGCAACGCCGAGCGCGGCCTCGAGTTCAAAATAGAGAGCCTCCGGGTTGCGGAGCGAGGCGGGAACCTGACGGAGACGGCGCGCGCGTCCATCGGGGTGGGGGTCGCATTGCATGACCTCGGCCGGCACGATGAGGCGTTGAAGCAGTACGATCGCGCCCTGCAGCTGGCCCAATTGGTCGGGAACATCCGCCTTCAGGGATACGCCCTGATGAATCGGTCCGCCGCGATGGTGGACCTCGGCCTCTACGGGGAGGCCGGGCCGATTCTGGAGGAAGGGAAACGGTTCGTCCAAATGATGGAGGAGCGAAGCACCCTCGCTTTGCTCGATATCACGGAAGGACAAAGAGAGATGGGACTGGGCCGCTGGAATCGCGCGGTCCGTCTATGGGAACGGGGTCTCAACGAGTTGAAGGAACTTGGCGACCTCTCCGATTACGCTCGATCGCTCGCCTATGTGGGACGATTCTATCTCGACAAAGGCGAAATCGAGCAGACCCGCAGACTTCTCGAAGAGGCCGACAAAATCGCCCGGCGCCTCGGGGGCACCTTGTTGATCGGAACCATTCGGGAACTCCTCGGTCGGGTCGACGCTCAAGGCGTGCCTCCTTCGACCTCGTCTCGAAAGTCGTCCTAGTTCGGATCTTTCGGCGGCCCGGCCACCCTGCTCACCTCGCCGCCGGCCGACTCTCAGGTTATCGGATTTAATAATAACGCGACTTGTTCTGTTTTGCCTGAGTTCCGGCGCGCGCCCTCCGCTTTATGGACGGGCGTGCATCTCCCGCTGTGGTCTCGTTTCCCGACCCGCGGTCGCGTCACCCGTTCCACATGCACGCGATGATCCATGGCCAGCCGGCGTTCGTCGAGGAAGCGGTGCGGCGGGTTCGGTCGAGCGACTTCTTCGCGTCTCTCTCCCGCGCCCGGCATCTCGTCCTGACGGGTTGCGGCACCTCGTACCACGCGGCGCAATACGGGGCGAGGATCCTGCAGGCGGCCGACGAACGCCGGGTCGTCCGAGCGATCCATGCCTACGACTTCGCGGAGCGCTCGTTTCCTGGGACCAAAGCGACGGTGGTCGGGGTGAGCCACAGCGGGTCCACTCCCACCACCAATCGCGCCCTGGCCCGCGCGAAGAAGGCGGGCAACCGAGTCGCCGGGATCTGCGGCCTTTCCGGTTCGAGGATGGAAGACCTTGCGGACGACGTCCTCGTCATCGGGTCGACCCACGATCGATCCTGGGCCAACACGATGAGCTACACGACGCAGCTCGCGTCGTTCGCGGCCCTCGCGGTCCAGGTCCAACCGGACTGGACCGACGTCGATCGGGGGATTTCACAGATGCCGGCCGTGCTCGAGAAGGCATTGAACGCAGAGAAGGCCGTGCGGGTCCTCTCCCGACGGTTCGCGCGCAAGGACCGAATCACGTTCCTCGGGTCGCACTGGGATGAGATCACGGCGCTGGAGGCGGCGTTGAAAATCCGGGAGACGTGCGGGGTGACCGCGAGCGGGTACCACCCGGAGCAGTTCTTGCACGGACCGTTCTTGGCCCTTGGACCGGACGAGCCGGTCGTATTCCTGCGGAGTCGCGACGACGGGGCCCGCGCGTCGGTGCTCTTCCAGGCGCTCTCGAAAACGGGAGCCGCGGTCACGGAGGTCGGGGAACGATCGAGCGCGCGCATCCGATTGCCCGGGGTCCATCCGTTCCTTCGGCCCATCGTCTCGATCGTCCCGTTGCAGTTCCTCGCGTACTATGCGGCCCTCGCGAGGCGGTCGAACCCGGACATCATGCGGACGGATATTCCCCGACTTCACGCGGGGGTGGAGGCGTTGTTCCACTGACGGCGAGGTCCGGCGGGATTCCGACGATCGTCTTCGTTTCCGTCCCGTTGCGCAGCATCAGGAGGAGCTGCATCTTTCCGCTCCCGTAGGTGATTTGGAACCGATCCACCTCCGACCGGTACAATCGAGCGGGTCGGCGGCGCCCTTCGGTGACGAATCCGGCTTCTGAGATCAGGCCGAGCGAGACGAGGCGACGGACGCGGCGATAGCACGCCGCGATCGGCACGCGATATCGGCTCGCAATCGCTTGGGCCGTGAGGCTCTCCTGGTGCAGCGCGATGAGAATCCGCAACGCGTGGTCGTCGAGGAGCGATTGACCGTCCCGATCGTAGAGGAGCAAATCCTCGGCGACCAATCGCGGCCGAGGGGGTGGGCTACCGCCATTCGGCGGTCCGACGAAGGCCACGGGCCCGATTCCCCATCGTTGGCTAAAAGGGCGCGGCTCCGGTTATCATGATTGAGCGAGAGGTCGCTCCTCTCCGGGTGCCAGCCGAATCGACCGTCACCCTTCGAGTGCCCGTTTCACGTTCGCCGCGAACTCTTCCGTCTGCGACTTCAGTTTCGTCCTCATGAAGTTGTCCATGATCCTCGCGAGCGGGCCTTTCGCGTTCACGCTCATCGTGTAGACTACCCGAGTCCCCCCTCCAGTCGGTGCGAGTTCGATCGCCCCGGTCATGTCGATGTTGTCCGCCGACCCGCGGAACCGTCCGCGCCGGAGGGGGACCTGCTCCAGGGTCTCCGTCATCACCTTGAGTGTCTGAGAGAGCGGGCCGATCTTCACGGTGAGGTCCCATCGCGCATGCGTCGCATCGAGGACCTCGATCCGGTCCACTCCAGGCACGCACCGCCCGACCTGGCGTATGTCGCTGAGGAAGGACCACACCTTCTCTATTGGCGCAGTCACATCGAACGCAATCGTTCCCTCGGGCATCGCGCGCCGCATCCTCGCGAGGGGCAAATAGGTTCCGTTAGGGTTCAAACGGTCGCAGTGCGGCGGTAGACTTGCCTCGCTAAAAGAAGGAAAGGGCCGAGGGCCTCCCCCGTGATGCCTCGGCATATGGGGTCGCGAGGGGCGGACTCAGCCCTTTCGCAAGAACGGAAGGCCGGTGCGCTTGTTCACGCCGACCTTGCGGTTCTTGGGCATTTCGTCCATCGGTTTGCCGCTTTTCGGTTTCCGCTTACTGAAGAAGTAGATCGTTACTTTCGGTCCCTTCTTCAGTTTCACATCTCGCGAGTACAGCGTCCATCCCTGGTACGTGTACGGCATGTTTGACCTCGCGGCTCCATACAGCAAGGGTGTAAAAAGCGTTTCCCTCCGAGTATTTTTTCCGACATGGAGATGGGGGGAGCTATTTCGCAGCTTGAATGTAGCTCTCCGTGAGCCCATGGAGGGCGTGGTACGCGGACCACATGGCATTCGCCTTCCCTTGCGTCGATGGCTCCGAGCGAACGTCAAAGGTGTCTTTTTGCTCCATGCCGAATCTCTCCGGGCCTCCGGTTATTTCGACTGTACATCCGACATTTCGATAATCATCTCCGAGAACAGGCGCGAAAGGGCTTTTACCTCATCCAAGGAAAGTCTGCCGATTCCTATGAAGGCGAAGCTCCAGACGATCGAATGCGATGCGGAAGACCTCATCGAACTCCCCGAAGATTGGATCCCGGTCCGGCTCGACCTCAATGGTTACGCGACACCGTCCCGCAAGGCGTACACATTGTACTATCTGCGCCGCGCATGACCGGTCGTTCGCTTTGAATACGACCCCGGTGTTGCGGTCGTCGTGGACGTGGATCTATCGCAGCTCGCCGGACGCCTCGGGTCAGGCCGCGTCCTGACCGGCCCGTCGATTGCGCCTCGGTACCGGACGGATGCATTCCGCGAGCACCGCGGCTCGCCCTTGGCCGACCAGGGGGAGCTGCCCGCCGCGGTCGTCTTGCCGCGGACGACCGAGGAGGTCGTGGCCGTCGTCCGTTGGGCTTCCGAGGCCGGCGTCAAGATCGTGCCCTGGGGCGGAGGCACCGGCCTCATGGGAGGGGCACGGTCCTCGTCGGATTCCGTCGTCCTCGATCTCCGAGGAATGCATCGGATCCGGGCGGTGGACCCGCGATCATGCACCGCGACGATCGAGGCCGGAATCGTCTTGGAAACGTTGGACCGGCGGCTCTGGGAGAAGGGCTTGACGTTGGGGCATGACCCGTGGTCGCGACCGCGGGCGACCGTCGGCGGGGCGATCGGGACGAACGGCCTCGGCTATGCGGGCTACCTTCGCGGGACGATGGGAGATCAAGTCCTCGGCCTGGAGGCCGTGCTCGCGGACGGCACCGTGATTCGGACGCGGGCCGTGGCGCGGTCCACTTCGGGCCTCGACCTGAAGCGCCTCTTCATCGGGACCGAGGGTACGTTGGGCATCGTGACCGCGGCGACGCTCCGCGTCTTTCCCGTTCCCGAGAAAGAGGAAATCCGCGCGTGGCGTCTCCGAGACTTCCCCACGGGCTTCGAATGTCTCTCGGCCCTGTACGATGACGGCCTGAGGCCCAGCGTGATGGACTTCGAGGAGACGTTCGAAGGACCCGCCCTCCCTTGGGGGAGCGGCGGCGGCCCACCGACCCTGTACCTGGGGTTCGCGGGCAACCCCGATGTCGTCGCCGCGTCGTGGAATGCCGCGCGGCGTCGCTTGCGGACCGCGCGCGCCACCGTCCTTCCGGACCGCGAGGCCCGGGAATATTGGAAGGGACGTCATGACATCATCTACTATCACGATGAGATTTCTCCGGGCGTGACCCGTGCCGATATCGCCTTGAAGGAGACGGTGTTCGACTACGTGCACGTGGCCCTCCCGCGATCGAAAATCTTGGCCTTCCGGCGGTCGGCGCTCGCGATCGTTCGTCGGCATGGTGCGCATCCGATTGGATTCGGCGTGTGGACGCAACCGGAGCTCGTCTCCATGGAGATCATGCATCCCGCCCGCGGGGACAGGGCCGCCGCGAGGGCGGCCGTTGCGGCGGCGATCGACGAAGCGATTCGCCGAGCCCAGGCCCTCGGCGGCTCGATGGAATACGTCCACGGCGTCGGCCTCAAGTTGGCCCATCTTCTCCCGGCGGAGCTCGGGACGGGATTGGATCTTTTGCGACGGGTCAAGAAGGCCCTCGATCCCTCCGACCTCCTGAATCCGGGGAAGCTTGGGCTGTAAACCTTCAGCGGGGCGCGATTCCGTGCCCCGCCAAAAAGCCGTTTGCGAAACCTATATTAGTTCCCTATTCAGCGTAATATATATAAATCTGAACATAACTTCGCCCTCAAGGGCTGAATCGATGCAACCACCACCACCGATGATGCGCGGGCCGATGTTTATGGACCGACGCCGACTCGTGGGCCTGATGATTATCTTAGGACTGTTCTTGTTGCTCGTGGGAGCGATGTTGACGGATCTCAGCCGAACGCGGGTTGCGGGTACCGAACCGCCGGAGGCGGTCGCCGCCCGGGAGAACCTCGGCCTCGTCTGGGGACCGCTCGCGGGCCATTGGGGCATGTTCTTCCTCGTCTTCGGGCTCCTCGCCGCCGCGGTCTTCATGGAAGACATCGACGTGTTCGCGAGGCTCTTCCTGATCATCCTCGGATTCCTCGCGCTCCTGTTGATCCTGGCGAGCTCCACGACCATCTTCGGCGTGCCGTAGAATCGGAGGGACGGCAATGCCAGGATTCTCAGAGAAACTCTGGGACATGGGCCGGACGCCTTCGCAACATCTGGGGCTCTTGGTCTTCGGTCTCGTCGCCCTCTTGACCGGCCTCATCAGTCGCTCGATGTTGGCGGTCGTGGGAAGCGCCGGGGGAATCGCCGCACTCTCCTTGGCGGCCTTGTTCCTCGTCGGCGTCGGAGGGTTCTTCGTCACCTTGGCGCTGTTCCTCGGCGCCTACACCGCGGAGGGCGACTCGTGGACCACGACGGTCTGGCGCATCGCGCAGCTCTTGGCGGCCGTGCTCGTCCTGATCTTCGTCTTCTGAGCCCGACGTTCCAGACCGCGGCGGCGACACGGCCCGCCGCGTCCCTTCCGCCCCGAGGCAGCAGCGCGCCGACTACTTGGCGACCCCTGCGTTCACGGACAGGATCGGCGCGAGGAAATTGGCGATCATCTTCCAGGACTCTCCCTCGTCCCGGCTCGCGAACAACTGGCCCGTATTCGTGCCCACATAGATCCCGACCGGATCTTCCGGATCGGCGGACATCCCTTCGCGGAGGACGCCCATGAACGCGTTCGGGGGGAGCCCCTTCGTTTCGCGGCGCCAGGACTTGCCCGCATTCGCGGTCTTCCAGACGGCCATCTGTCCCTTCGGGAAGACGCGGTTCTCCCCGCCGATCAGCGGGGTGACGAAGGCGGTATGCTTCTGGTTCGGATGAGCTGCGATGGGGAATCCGAAGTCCGAGGGCAGCCCTTTCGTGACCTCCGTCCAAGCCCCGCCATCCGGTCCGCGATGGTAGGTCCCGCAGTGATTCTGCTGGAAGATCGATCCGTCCCCCGAGCCGTCCCACGCGAGTTTGTGGACGCATTGGCCCCATTCGGGGTACTTATTCGGCATGAACTCCGCGCGCACGCCGCGGTTTTCGGTCGTCCAAGTCCGGCCCCCGTCCTTCGACTCGAAGGTGCCGACGGAACTGATTCCCGCGAGCAGGTGGCGCGGCTTGCGCGGATCGACGAGGACCGAATGCAAGCATAGGCCTCCGAAACCGGGCTGCCAATCCTTCCGCGTCGGATGGTAATTGAGGGCGTCGATATCCCCCCAGGTTTCGCCCCGGTCCTCGCTCCGGAACAGGGCCGCGGGTTCCACCCCTGCATAGATCGTCTCCGGGTCGTCCGCCGGACCCGGCTCGAGGTGCCAGACGCGGGTCACTGCGAGTCCCGAGCCGTCCTTGAATTTCGGCGCATGCGCGGTCGTCTTGAGCGATTCACCCGCTCGGCCCCGGTACACCGCCGGTCCCCACGGCTCCGACCCGTGCGGGGCCGCCGCGTACACGGTGCGGCCATCCCGAGGATCGAGGATGAAGTGATAGACGCTCGCCCCCGGCACATACGGACCGGCCATCGTCCACTTTTTCCGATCCGGCGAGTGGAAGATGAATCCACCTTTCTTCGTCCCGACGGAGACCACCACACTGCCTTTCTTTATTGCGCGGGCCACGCTAACCACCTGCAACGCTGGGGAGAATATGGACGACGTCGCCGGGCATCAGAGCCACCTCGCCGAGGGGCGTCATCACGAGCTCCTCGTTCACGAAGACGTTCACGTACGGCCTTCGCGTCCCGGCCTCGTCCACGACGCGTTCGCGGATCCCCGGGAACGACGATTCGAGGGCGCGCAGCATCGCGTTCAGGTCCGACGCCTCGAGGACGACCTCATCCTGTCCCCCGGTGTACGATCGCAGCGCCGGCGGGATTCGCACGAGGATGCCTGAGCCGGCGAGTTCTTCGGACGATGCGCGGGACGTCGGTGGCTCCTCCCCGGTCCCCCATCTCGGCTGGCACGAAAAGCCTTTGGCCGACGTCGGCGGATCGACGGGGCTCCCGCAAAGGGTTAACCTATGAAGCCGGTGCCGGGGCGCGATGGACAGTCAAGAGATCCTAGGCCTCGCCCTCCACCTGGCGAATCAGTCGGAAGTTCCCGCGGACACGACGATCAACGTGCCCGCCCGCGACGTGAGAAAAGTCCTGTTCGGCATCGACGTGGACGCGGCGGACCTCCTTTTCGCCAAAGAGAAGGGGTACGATCTCGTCATCGCCCACCATCCGACGGGAGGAAGCGCGGTCCTCGGCCTGCCCAAAGTCTTTGCGAAGCACGCGACCATCCTGACGAATCATGGCGTTCCCAAAGCGGCGGCCGATGCGGCCGTCCGGGAGATGCAAGAGGAGCGCGAGCCTCGCGTCCACGCCGAGAACTACGACCACTTGCCTTCGATGGCCCGGATGATCGGGATCGGCCTGATGTGCATCCATAACCCATGCGACGAGATCGGACGTCGGGTCATGGACGAGACCTTGCGGGCGCAACTCCCGGAGAAGCCGCGGGTGGAGGATGCGGTCGCGGTCCTCGAATCGATGCCGGAGTTTCACTCGGCCCTGACTCGCATCGTCGTTCGCATGGGGAAAGCGGACCACGCTCTCGGAAAATGGGCCGTTCACCACGGCGCCGGGACGAACGGAGGCCTCCCGGTCGCCCGCGCGGCGTTCGACCATGGAATCGACACGGTTTTCTACATCCACATCGATGCGGGGGCCCTCCGCCGGTTGTGGGAGGCCTATGGCCGCGAGGGCCCGAGGAACCTCGTGGTCACAGGGCACGTGGCTTCGGACAGCATCGGCATCAACGTCCTCGTCCGGGAGCTTCGTGCGCGCGGACTGCGGGTCGACACGTACAGCGGAATTATCGACGTCTGACTATGATTATTATCATAGAATGCGATAAAATTCAATGGTAAGCCTTAACTACGCACTGGGATTACCCGAGGCGAAGGGTTCCTTCTGCCGTTTGAAATCGTCATCGTCAGCAACACCCCTCTGACGCCGCTGAAGGACATCGACGACGTGGCCCTCCTCTTCCTCACGCAGATCGGTTACATCCCGAAGGGGTACGATCCGAAGACGGATGCCTCCAGCGTCCGGGACTCGGTGCCGTATCGGTTGTTCGTCGAGTGTCTCCTCGGCCGGATGGACAAGGGGTGGACCGTGGAACAGCTTGCGGCGAAGCTGAAGACGACCAAGGCGACGATCTACCGGCACATCAACAAGCTCAAGGAGATGGACCTCCTCGACGAGGTCAACGTGAACGAGCGAGGCACGATCCGAAAAGGCTACCGGATCCGGTATGGAAACCTCTCGAAAGCCTGGAACTTCGTCGAATCGAACGTCGAGATCGCGATGGAGAACTATCGCAAGACCGTGGATCACCTGGCGAAGCTCGCGGAGCAGCGGAGGTGAAAGGGTGGCTGATGAAATCGTTTCCCTGACGAAAGGCTCCCGCTATCGGATTGAATCGATGGAGACGCGGGAACGGACGAAGGTGACGAAAGGGGTATTCCGCGGCTACGCCACGATCGGGACGGACGATGCGATCGTGATCGAGCTGGACGAAAGCCACCAGGAACTCAAGGGAAAGCTCCGCCTCATCCCCTTGCACGTGGTCCTCGCGGTCGACGTGCTCGAGCATGTCCCCGGGGACGCCCCGAAGGTCGAGAAACAAGGCACCATGTACGGGTAGAGATTGGCCCGGTGCCAAGGTTCATCCGACCCCGTGAGTTGTCACAGCCATGACGGCGTCTCCGATCGATGCCCGGAGGATTCGGTCGCCCCGCGGATGGTTGGGCCTCGCGTTCCTCGCGGTCTGGCTCTACATGATTTCCCAGTTGCTTCGAATCTTTCCAGCCGGGACCGCCGATGCGTTCGGCCTGACAATCTCCGAGACGAGGCAGGTTCTCGCGATCACCTCGGGACTCGGGCAGATTGGATTGTTCGCAGGCCTCGTCGCGGCTTTGTGGCGTGCGAACCTCGCCACCGGGGTCTCCGACACGGGAATTCGTGGGCTGGGCCTCGGCCTTGCCGGCGTCGGGATGCTGTCCCTGTTCGAGATTGCCTTGATCGTCGATTGGGTCCGCATCGCCAGTCCGCTCACGGAGCTCACGCAATCCCCCGCCCTCGACGCCGGGATCATTACCGGCACCGCGGTCGTGTTCGCGGGTCTCGCCGCCCTCGGCGTCGGCCTGGCCCGAGCCGTTGACCTGTTCGGTCGATCGCGCGCCGCGGCTGCGCCGCCCCCCGTCTCGCGATCGGAGGAGCCCAGCTGACCATCGCCGGTCGCCTCGATGCCGATTTCGTCGAGGCCTTCATCGATGAGATCCAGCAGCATAGACCGGCGACGAAGGACGACCTGGAACGGCTGAAGGTCCGCGTCGCTCGGACCCATCGGCTCCGCGGTCTTCCCCCTGATTCCGCGATCCTCGAGCGTCTCCCGTCCTCGATGCGCGAGGGGCTCGTCGACCTCCTCCGGGTGAAGCCCGCCCGAACGGCCAGCGGCGTCGCGGTGGTCACCGTGATGACGGCGCCGCATGCCTGCCCCCATGGAGTCTGTACGTACTGCCCGGGGGGCCCTCGACTCGGGACGCCGCAGTCCTATCTGGGCACGGAGCCCGCGGCCCGCCGGGCCGCGGACCATCGCTACGATCCTCGGTTGCAGACGGAGGCTCGCCTTGCCTCGCTGCGGCAGATCGGGCACGACACCGACAAGGTCGACCTGATCGTCCTGGGCGGGACCTTCACGGCCCTCGACGCCGCCTATCGCACCTCGTTCGTCAAAGGATGTTTCGACGGCCTGAATGGGTTCGAGGCCTCCTCTCTTGTCGAGGCGCAGGATCGGAACGAATCGGCGAGGGCTCGGTGCATCGGCCTTACGGTGGAGACGAAGCCCGATTGCTTCTTGGGATCCGAGGTCGAGGAGTCCTTGGCCTTGGGGACGACCCGGGTCGAAATCGGGCTGCAGTCGACCCACGACGACGTCCTCGAAGCGGTCCACCGAGGCCACACGGACGCGCAGAGCCGCCAGGCCCTGGCCCGGGC
The DNA here is from genome assembly GCA_005878615.1 of Methanobacteriota archaeon. Taxonomy (GTDB): domain Archaea; phylum Thermoplasmatota; class Thermoplasmata; order RBG-16-68-12; family RBG-16-68-12; genus RBG-16-68-12. The sequence continues at coordinate 32,714 of VBLT01000110.1, read as the reverse complement.
GAAGGAGGCGGGCCTGAAGGTCGGCGCGCACATGATGCCGGGCCTCCCCGGTTCCGACCCCGATCGCGACCTGGAGTCGTTCCGCGATCTCTTCGCGGATCCCGCCTACCGTCCGGATTTCCTCAAGATCTATCCGACGCTCGTCCTGCCGGGCACCGCGTTGCACGGCCTCTGGAAATCGGGGCGCTACGCGCCGCTTCGGACCGAGGAGGCCGTCGCGCTGATCGCTCGAGTGAAGGCGATCGTGCCCCGGTGGTGCCGCATCCAACGGGTGCAGCGGGAAATTGGCGCGCCCGACATCGAGGACGGGGTGAGGCGAGGAGACCTGCGAGTTTTGGCCAAGGAGCGCCTCCGCTCGGAGGGCCTCGATTGCCACTGCATCCGCTGTCGCGAGGTGGGCTTCCGGGGAACCGATCCCCGACCCGAAGCCCTGTCCCTCCTCCGGATCGAGTACGATTCGTCGGGGGGCCTCGAAGTCTTCCTGAGTTTCGAAGACCCCAACCGCGATGTGCTCGTCGGTTACGCACGACTCCGAATCGGCCGCTCCACCGCGACGGTCCGGGAGCTGAAAGTCGTCGGTCGGGTCGTGCCGATCCATGATTCGGCGGGGGCACGGTGGCAGCACCGCGGGCTCGGACGACGCCTCCTGGCCGAATGCGAGCGGATCGCGGCCGAGGAGTTCGGTTTGCGGTCGATCCGCGTCACGTCCGGGGTCGGCGTCCGGGGATACTACCGGTCGCTCGGATACGATCTGAGGCATCCGTACATGGAACGGCCGCTCTGACTACGGGACCGTCTTGATCCATCCGAGGCGCTTCTTCTTGCTCGCCTCGACGTCCGCCGCGTTCCGAAAGGACGATTCCGCCTCGGCGAGGTAGTCGACCGCGAGGCGGAGTCCCTCCCGCGTCGGAGCCCTGACGTCCACGCCGGCCTTCATCAGTTGCTGACGCACGATCGGCATCGCCGCTTCGTGGCCGCCCATGACGTCGCAGAAGTCCATCACGATCTGATCGGCCACGACGATGAACTCGTGGGCCGCCTCCTCGACGGCCTCGCGCGCGGATAGCTTCGCGTCCATGTCGGACACGATCGACTTCGCGAGGGCGAGGAATCCGGCCTCCACGTTCAGTCCGGTCTTCGCGGAACTGAGGAACCCGGGCACCCCGAGCACGTCCTTGAGATCGTCGAGGGCCTCTTGCGCGCCCCGGCGGGACTCTGCCAGGTCGACCTTGTTGCCGACCAGGACGATCGGCATGGCTTCGGTGACGGACATGAGGTGCGGGATCCAATAATCTTGGAGGCTCTCCGAGGTCTCCGAGCGGGTGACGTCGTAAATGAGAAGGGCCCCCTTCGCGCCCTGGAACGAACTCTCCTGGATGCCCTTGTACCCTTTCTGGCCCAGGACGTCCCAAATCATGAACGTCAGGTCGGTCACCTTGCCGGGCGATTCGAGGCGCAGGTCCTTCTTCGTGACCTTGGTCCCGATCGTGGTGATGTAGTCGTCCGAGAACTTGTCCACCACGAACCGGCGAATGAGGCTGGTTTTGCCCACGGCACCATCGCCGAGGAGCAAGATCTTTCGCTTGATGTGGTCGTCGACCATCGCGTTGCCGTTCCATGCCTGGGCCACGCTTATAACGCTTGCTGACTCAATGTCAGGCTTGCGAATAGGCCCTGCCCCATCGCAGAATTTGCACACGGACGCTCGGGAAAACAGCCGACATGCCGGACCGGTCGCCTCTCGCTTCAGTCTTCGGAAAGGTCGCCGATTCCGGAACCGTCGGCGGGAGGGCGATGGGCCACCCGGGCCCACTCTTCGGGGAGGCCCAAAGATATCGACGCCTCGAGGAGGACGGATCGCGACACGTTCCGACCTCGCGCGGCCTCCATGATCGGACTTTCGACATGCCACGCGCGGAGCATCCTCCTGATTGAGAGGTCCGTTTTAGGAGTTCCGAAACCGGACAAGAGGACGGCTCCCGGATGTCGACCGAGGACCGCGTAGACCGGCATCAACGTCCGCAGGGAGTTCATGGACATCGTCCGGTTCAAGGCCCGCATCTCCTGCAGATTCCTTCGAACGATTTCTCGATCGAGGAGGACCGATTCAACCCGAAAGTCAAAGTGTTGCTTGGCCGCGTTCGACGCGCGGACGTCGGGAGACGCCGGGGTCCCCGCGACGAGACAAATCAGGTCGCACCGCTTCCGTGCGACCGTCGCGAGGAGGGTGCTCGTCAACCCGCCGGAAAACGCGAGGGAGACACGGTCGTCCCGTGAGACGAGTTCTTCGATACGATCCTCGAGTCGCCGGAGGAATCCGCGTGCGTCGCGGGATGTCTCCATCGGATCACGCGGGAAACGTCGCCTCGCCGGAGAGGAGTCGCTCAATCGTATCCGCGAGTTCACCCTCCGAGACGCGGAACTGTTTCTGGGAATCCCGCTCGCGCACCGTTACGCCTTTCCCCTCGAGGGTCTCGTGATCGACGGTGACCGAGAACGGCGTCCCGATCTCGTCGATTCGAGCATAGCGTCGCCCGATCGACCCGGAGTCGTCGTAGAAGGCTGCGATCCGTTTTCGCACGGCCGCCCACAGGGCCTCGGCCCGTTCCGGGATGCCGTCCTTGTTGACGAGAGGGAACACCGCGACCGGGACGGGGGCGATCCGTGCCGGCAATCGGAGGACGACGCGGTCCCCCTTGGCATAAGAGAGATCGAGGAGGGCCCAGACGTTCCGATCGACGCCGAACGAAAGCTCGAGCACGTGGGGCACCAGCTTCGTGGCCCCGACCGTCACCGATTGCTTCGTGTGAGACCCGGCCTCGTGTCCTTTCAAGTCGTGGTCCGTTCGATAATGGACGCCGCCGACTTCCTTGAATCCCCCGAGGCTCTCCTGGCGCACCTGGATGTCGAAGTGGATCTGGTTGTAGAAGGCACGTTCCTTCTCGTCCAGTTCGGCCAACCGGAACGCGTCCCTCGGAATGCGGAGGGCATCGAGGTAGAACCGCTGGACCTGCACGAGGTGCCACACGTACCAGGAGGGCAATCCTCGGTTGACGAGGTCCTTCGCGGAGATCTCGTGGGCCCCGGGGCCGTTTTTCTCCGCGGCCCAAGCGACGCGGACGGGGACCGAGGCAATTGCGTCGAAAGGCAAGGCGTCCGCGAACGTCGCGGGATCGAAGAAGATCTGCAGTTCCGCCTGGAGGAATTCCCGCATCCGGTAGGCGCCCTGTCGCGGACTGATTTCGTTCCGGTAGGCGCGCCCGACGATCGCCAATCCCATCGGGAGCTTTCGACGGAGGGCCTCGAACTCGCGCTTGAAGTTCAGGAACACCCCCTGCGCGGTCTCCGGCCGCAGGTAGGCGCGGTCCTTCCCGGTCGGACCAATCGCGACGGGGAACATCATGTTGAACTCGCGGGACGGACCTAGGACGCCTTTGCAATTCGGGCATCGGATCTTGAGCTCCTGAATCCGCGCGTCGACCTCCTGCGTCGTAAGGCCTTCCTGTTCCTCGTGGGTCGAGGCCTCGAGGAGCTGGTCGCCGCGATACGACTCGCCGCAGCGTGTGCAGGTGACCAGGATGTCGGTGAAGTGGTCGACGTGACCGCTTGCCTTCAGCGCCGCCTCCGGGAGAATCGTCGTCGTGTCGATGAGGTGGTAGTTGTCGCTCAGGCCAAGGAAGGACTCGATCCACAGGTCCTCCCAGTGCCGACGGAGGAGGATGCCGTTGTGGCCGTAGTCGTAGAAGCCTGCGAGTCCGCCGTACAAGTCCACCGCCGGCCAGATGAACCCGCGGCGGACGGACAACGACA
>VBLT01000110.1:0-28823 GCA_005878615.1 Methanobacteriota archaeon | reverse complement strand
CGGGCCATAGGACCCCTCCCGAGACCACGAGGCTCACGTCGCTCGCGGAGGCCCGCATCATGGACGCGAAGCCGCTCGTCCCTCCTGGGAGATCGAGGACAACCAGATCGGCTCGCTCTCCGACGCGGATGCCGAAGGAGGCCTTCGGATCCGCGAGACGTCGCCCCCGCAGGGCCATCTCGAATATCGCTTTCGCGGAGACGCCGCCTTTCATTCGCCCGATTCGGTACGCGAACTCCATTTCCCGCAGCATCGACGGGGTGTTGATCATCGCGTTGTCTGTGCCGAGGTGGAGCTCCACGCCAGCTCCGAGGAGCCGCGGAATATCGGGAGTCATCCCGAAGAATGCGTTCGAGCGCGGGCACAGCACGATCGGCACGTCGGCATCCGCGCACCGCGCCAGATCCGCGTCGGTCGCTTGGATCATGTGGACGAGGAAGGCCGGCGACAGGTCGAGGACCTCGTCGATCTCCTCGCGGATTCGCTCCGAGCAGTGGATCGCAAACATCTTCCGCTCCCGTCGAACATGGGCGGCGAGTTTTCCGAGTTCATCGGCGGGCCAATCGACATACGAGCTGACGGCGACCCCATCCGACGCGCGCAGGATCGCGGAGACCTCCTTCGCGTCGTACGCGAGAGCCGCGGGCCGCCCCAGGGCGATTCCCTGGAGGGGCATCGTCGCCAAGGCCGCATAGAGGAGCTTGAGTCCTTTGAGCCCGCCCTCCCGAAAGTCGGAGAACCCGGTCGTCCCGGTCCGGAGCATCGTCGCCATCGCGCGTCGCATCGCGGCGACGACCGCGCCATCCTTCGCCTTGGCGAGGATCCGATGCTTCAGCCCATGGGGAGGCGCGACGAGCTCTTCGATGGTCCCACGGAGTTCCTGTGTGACGAGGGCGTCCCCCAGGTGCGTGTGGGCGTTCCGCAGGCCGGGGACGATCAGGCCGGTCGCGAGCGGGTTGCGGGCCCTCCCTTGACGGACTTCGACGATGACGTCGTCCTCCCATCCGATCGTCCCGTCGCGGAACCTGCGTCCGTCGTAGAACCAACCCGCGACCCGCTGCACATTCGCGCGAACCGCCGAATCGCCTTAAACGTTGGCGGCTCGAGACGAAGCGGCCTCGGAATCTTTATGGCGTGGGAGCTTTTCCTCGCGGTTGCGCCGCCTTAGCTCAGCCCAGCAGAGCGGCAGTTTCGTATGCGCAGGCGGAAGACGCTTGCACCGAAGGAACTGCAGGTCGAGGGAGCAAAGCCCTCAGGCGGCTCCTCTCAAACTTGTGGGTGTGCGGCCAAACGACAGTTTCGTAAACTGCAGGTCCGGGGTTCGAATGCCTGCGATGGCTTCGGAGATTCTCCGCGATCGCAGGCCTCCGCGAAAGGCTCTTGCAACGGGCCGTCTTGCGTTCGGCATGGCATCGCCGCCCGGCCCCGTTGCGCTCGAAAACGATCCCCGCAATCCCTGCATCGGCTGCGGCCCCGAACACCCAACGGGGCTCCGGCTCGCCTTCCGTCGCGAGGGAGATATCGTCACGACCTCCTTCGCGGCATCGGGACGCTTTCAGGGCTGGCCGGAGCGCCTTCACTCGGGCATCCTCTACCTGGCGATGCTGGAGACGGCCAATTGGACCGTCTACGGGCTTCGGGGTCGCGTGGGCGTTCCGGTGCGCACGGGCCCGCTCGATGCGAAACGGTGGATCGCGACCGGGGAGACGCTGGTCCTTCGGGGACGGCTCACCTCGACCGACGTTACCTCGGCCCAAGCGAAGATCGAGGCGGGGGACGAACAGGGGACCGTCGTGGCGATGCTCGAACGTGACTACGAGCTCCTCGGCCGCGATGCGTTCCTGAAACGGATGGGCTACGAAACGGTCCCACCGGCCCTCGCGGATGCGTTGCCCGAATAGGACTTCGCGGCAAACGCCGGCCGCCTCGCCCTGGTTGAGTCAACTTGTTCTTTCGTTGCCGAACCAGAATTTGCGAGGCTCAGGGGTTGCCTCCCGACGTCGTCGCCGACGGTCTCATGAGGCTCTGATCGACCTTGGCGAAGACGACCTGGAGGCCTGCGGCCAAGGCGAACGATGGCAGGGTGGCGCCGATCGGGAGACTGAACAGGACGATGGCAAAATACAAGGCCGAGCCGGGGATCCAACTGGCGAAGGCGGGCCACCGCCAGCGCGGCGCGGCTTCGAAGAAGTCGGCGCGCGCATAGGACCTGCGGCGCACGGCGAACGTTTGCGCGATCACGACCCCCAGGAGCGGCACGAAAAGCCCGCCGATCAGGAGCAGGAACAACTCGTAGGGGCCGCCGATGCCTTGGCCCGTTACGACGAGGTACCCCGCCGCGGCGATTCCAAGGAGGGACGCTGCGACAATCGTCGCGGCTTGGCGGCGCCGAGGCGAAAGATTCTGGACCGAAACCGCCGCCGAGTACACGTCGGCGAAAGCGTTGTCGGTCTCATCGACCAAAATCGCGATCAACGGGAGAGCGCCCAGGCCGAGGACGCTCAGGGTGATTAGGAAGGCGTAAGGATTCGCAGGGTCGATTCCGAACGCGGTGATGCCGAAGAAGGCCAGGGCCGCGCCGAGGGCATAGAAGGAGGTGTTCGCGGCGATGTATCCGAGAGTGGTGCCCGCGGCCGCGTCCCGTGGAGCCCGGGCGAACCGATTGTAGTCGGAGATCAACGGCCACCAGGAGATCGGCATGGCGACCACGAGATCGAGCCCGAGGAGGAGCGAACCAGGCCCGCCGAACGAACCCGTCAAGGTGGGCAATCGAAGGCCCGCATCGAGAGGATGGATGAGAAGGGCAATCGCGACCGCGATCGTCGATCCGTAGACGATCCAGATCGCGAATCGTTCGAGCCAATTTCGGACGACGGCCAAGGGCCCTCCGAGGGCCAAGGCCATCGTGACCGCCCCCCACGCCGGCACGAAGACCACCGCGGTCCATGGGCCGAGGAAATTCGCCGTGACGATGGCGGTGGCCTGGGCCATCACCAGGAGTTCAAAGGCGGTCCATCCGAGGAGCTGCACGATATTCAGGAGGGTGGGGGCGTAGGATCCGGAACGACCGAGGATCGGCCGCAGGCTGACCATCGTCGGCACGCCCGCCTGACTTCCGTGGTGGCCTGCGCCGGCCAAGAGGACGCTCCCGAGGACCGAGCCGACGAGGGAGACGAGGAACGCCTCCCACAAGGTGAGCCCGAACAGCTGCACGAGCAGCGCGCCCGCGGCGAAGACGAGGAGCCCGGCGCCGAGGCTGGACCAGAGCACGAAGAGGTCGAACGTCCTCAGGACGCGGAGGGAATCGGGGACGGGTTCCACCCCCCATTCCGGGGGCCTCCGCAACCGCACCATCGGCGGTCCCTAAGCAAATGGGCTATAACCCGTTGGCGGAGCTCCGACCAATCAGGCTTTGACGGAGCCCTTTGCGAACTTCTTGTACGAATACCGCAGGGCGGTGACGAGCGGCAACTCCCTCCCGGCAAGGAAATTGATCAACGCGCCGCCGCCGGTGCTCACGTGGTCGATCCGATCTTGGAGCCCGAATTGCTCGACCGCCGCGACCGTGTGGCCGCCTCCGACGACGGAGAGCCCGTCGGACTCCGCGACCGCAGTGAGTAGCTCTCGAGTTCCAACGGAGAAGGGTTCCAGTTCGAAGACTCCCGCAGGCCCGTTGAAGAAGATCGTCTTCGCCCGGTGGAACACGTCGACGTATCGAGCAATCGTGTCGAGGCCGATGTCGTACAGGAGGAGCTTCGCAGGCAGCCCCGAGACCGTCACGGGCCGGCGCTCGCCGTTGTCGTTCAAGACCACGTCCGTGGGGATGAGGATTCGCCGCGAATATTTTCGGAGCAGCTCCTTGCATTCGCCGCGGAGGTGGTCGTAGTCTTCGACCTCGCGGTGCATGAAATCGGTGGTCGGATCGCCGAGGTCGATTCCCGACGCATCGAGGAACAGGTTGCCGACCCCTCCGGACGTGAGGACGGTGTCTACGATGTCCTTCTCGAGCATGTGCTTGGCGACGGCGATCGAATCGTCGACCTTCACCCCGCCGAGGTGGGCGACCTTCGGCCGCGCGGGGTCTTGGACCGCCCGGGCGAGCATCGTCAGCTCTCGCTCCATGACGCGGCCGGCCAAGGAAGGGAGGACTTCGCAGAAGCCCACCAAGCTCGGCTGTGCGCGGTGGGCGGCGGCAAAAGCGTCGAGGATGAAGTAGCTAGCAAGGGGCGCGAGCCGCCGGACGATGTGGGTCATCGCCATCTTCTCGAGCTTCGCGTCGGCGAGGGCCTCTTCCTCGGCGTAGAAGCGCGTGTTCTCGAGGACGACGACGTCGCCGGGATGCATCGCCTCAATCGCCTCGATGGCGGGCCGTCCGAAGAGGCTCGAAACGTAACGGACCGGACGTCCGAGCAGGGCGCCGATGCGTTCCGCATGCGCCTCGAGCGTGGTGAAGTCGTCCTTTCCCGGTCGGGACTGATGGGCGAGCACTACCGTCTTCGAATGGCGTAGCTCGCGGATCGTCGTCATGTGCTCCCGGATCCGGGCGTCGTTCAGGAGCTGTCCGGTCGCGGGATCGACCGGGGAGTTGATGTCCACTCGGAGGAGAACGGTCCGGCCCGAGAGGTCGAAGTCGTCCATCGTGAAGAAATCCCGGGCCATTCAAGTGTGACAGAAAGACGGAACGTAATAGTCTTTTTGCATCGGGGCGAGGACGCAGTCCATCGGGTGGTCGAATGCGCCCTTACTGCAAATCCACGCCGGTGCTGACTCCAGTCGAGTACACGAGGAAGAAGCCAACTCCGTGGAACGAACCGACGGAGCGCTGGATGACGGCTTCTCCAGGTGGGATCATTCCATGAAGCATCAAGACCTGTTGATCCTCGACCGCAGCAGCGGCCCCCATCCACCAGGTTTGCGAGGGGAACTCGTACTCCGCGACCGTCCCCTGCGTCGAGGAGACGACTCGCAAGGTCGTTCCTGCTGGGACGGCATACCTAATCCCGACCGTTTCGTCGATGAGGACCACGGTCAGGTCGGCCCAGACCAGATTGGGCCGCTCGAGGCTGGGCGTGAGGGAGACCGTGATGGCGTACGTCCAACCGGAGGTTGGGTTGCCGGTCGTACTCCTCGGGACCAGAACAATCGGGTATAGGTCCCTCCCGATATACTGGGGTTGGTTAGGAGCGAAACGCGGGAGCGCGACCAAGGAGATCAGGAGCGTCAGGATCAAAGCGAGCGCACCGAGTGAGATCCAAAGCCCACGGTCCATAGATGTCGGACGGTGGACGCGCGACGCCTCCGTGGGCACAGCCCCTATGGTCTATCCCTCCTTACGGAATTCGAGCAGAAGATGTCATGCCTTTAAAAGTTAGGTTTCTCCGGAAGGGACGGCATAGCCCCGAATCCGAGGGACCGGAACGGGGAGGGATAGACTGTCTTTGCCGGAACAGAGTCAAAGGGACACGGGAACACCCTTGAAGAGAGTGCGATCGAACGCCTCTGGCGGCTCGTTCTCCTCCGGCGAAATAGGCCTGTGTTCTCAACCAGGGAAACTAGGTTGGAACCTTTTTAGGGGGGCCCGCCCGATGGACGCCCGCCGAGGGAACCTCACGCCCCAAGACCTCCTTCTTCCAGAGGGCAAACTCATCCGGACGACCCGGGGTGGGTCGAAGGCGCTCAAGCAACTCCTCCTCGATCTCAAGAAGTACTCGTTCTCGGGCTACGTCCGGACCGTTCGCAGCGCGGGCGGGAGGCGCTCCGAAGGCATCGTGCTCTTGCGCGCCGGCAATCCGGAAGCGAGCTTGCATCAACGGGACGATTCTCAGGATCGCGGACGGAATGCGCTCAAGAAGGTGTGGCAAGACTCTTACGACGAGTCGTGCGTCCTCGAGCTCCATGCCCGCGTGGACATGGACGGCCTCGTGCGGGAATATGCGGACGCGGTCCTCGAGCGGCCCGCGAAAATCCTCAAGCGATCGCGGGTGCCGCAACCGATCGACCGGTCGGACGTCGAGAAACAGCTCCGAGTCTGGAAGGAAAGATCCTATGACGTCTCCGCGGTCGAGGCGAACCTCGACGGGGAACCCGGGATCCTGACGGCGTCGCTGCTCGCAATGCGGGACGCCGTGAAGAAGGCGGAGGCCGCAACGGGAGTCCTCGCGCGTTTGGACGTGAGGGGCTTCGAATCCCGGGCGGCCATCCTCCGCGAGAAACTCCGGGATCCGATCCGTCATCCAGACGTCGATGCCGAGGTGGAGATCCTTCGCGAGGCCTTGGAGAACCGCCAGCGCATGGAGTCCCAGAATCGCCTCGAACGATCGCGCGAGCGCGACTTCAAGGAACGGACGAAGAAGGTCCTGGAGCTCGTCCTCAAACAGCGCCAGGAGGACCGATCGCCGGGATCGCTGCCCACGCCGGAGGAGGTCGACAAGGCCATCGACGAGGCATCGCCGCCTAACGAACTCCCGACAAACCTTGCGGCCGGCTTCACCTTCGAAGGCTTCACCGTCGGAGAGAGCAACCGCTTCGCGCACACCGCATCCGTCTCGGTGGCGAAGCAGCCCGCCAAGGCCTACAACCCGCTCCTGATCACGTCGGGCCCGGGGCTCGGGAAGACGCACCTGCTCCACGCGATCGGCAACTACATTATGGCGCACGAGAAAGGGGCGAAGGTCCTCTACCTGACCTGCGAGGCCTTCGCATCCGGCTTGGCCGAGGGCCGAGCGAACGGCGGCCTCGCGGGATGGCGGGAACGCGTCCGCGGCGTCGACTGCCTCCTGCTCGACGACATCCAGTTCCTGGGCGGCATGCCGGAGGTCCACGAGGAACTGTTCCATGCGTTCAACGAACTGCACACCGCGGAGAAGCAGATCGTCCTCGCGAGCGATCGTCCCCCCAAAGTCATTCCGAACCTGGACGAACGGCTCGTGTCGCGATTCGAGGCCGGACTCGTCGCGGGGATGGAGCCGCCGGACCTGGCGACGAGGGTCGCCATCCTGGAGCACCGAGCCAAGGACGCGAGTGCGACGATCGACCCGGATGTCCTCAAGGTCATCGCGACGCTCGCCCCGAATAACGTCCGGGAGCTGGGGGGAGCCCTCAACCGCGTCGTCGCATTCTCCGCGATGATGAGGCGGCCGATCACCGAGGAGCTCGCGCGGGAAGTCTTGTCCGAATCCGTTGCGGTACCGGCGCAGGCATCGGTGGTGGAGCCGAAGCCGAGCGAGGCGCCGAGCTTCCAAGGACTCCACCCGGGCCGCAGTTACCTGATCGAGGAGGATCGACCGTCGGAAGCGTACCGCCGACTCGCCGCGTTCCTCGCGGGTCGCGGCGGCGGGCTCATCATCACGCGCACGAATCCGAAGCGCATCCGCGAGACGTACGACCTCGCCTCGGAGAAGATCCTCTGGTTGACGGATCGCGAGGGGTCGACGGAGGAGACGATCGCCCCCGCGCTGGAGCGCATCGTGTACGAGCTCGAGGACTTCATGACGAAGCAGGCGAGCGGCGCGATCCTGATCGACGGGGTCGAGTACCTGGTATCCAACAACTCCTTCGACGCCGTCCTCAAGTTCGTCCGACGGTTGCTCGATGCCGTCTCTGAGAGCCGCTACGCATTGATCATTTCGATCGGACCCGCCACCGTCAAGGAGCAGGAACTGAGGGTCCTCGAGCGGGAGATGGAAGTCATCCGAATCCCGTGACCTGGCGTCACCCGATTCGTTCGATATCCTTGTAGAACGATCGCAGCTGCCGCAAGGCTTCGGCCCAATTCTCCTGCTTGACAGACGCGCTGGCCCCCTTCAGGATCCCGATCGGCTTGGCCAGATCGTTCCCCTTGAGCTTGAGGTCCAGGAGCTGGCTCCGAGCCTTTCGCATCTCCTCCTGCACGAACTCGGGCACGTCGCGCGCCAGGCGATCGTACGCCTGCTTCCCGATCCGTGTCGCGGTTGCGACATCCCGGCGCTCCAGGGAGTCGCGGGCCTGGCGGAGCATGCGTTCGGAGCCCTGGACCTCCATGCCCATCGCTCGCACCTCTTGGACCAAGCGGTCTCCGTCATCGATCGTCCTGCGGGCATCGTGGAAGTCCTTCGCCTCGGACTCGAACCGAGTCAGGACGCTTTGGTAGAGGTCCCAGGCGCTGTCGTAGTCGCCCGCCTCCATGCGACCGACCGCTTCGAGGAGACCGGGGGTGACGGCGTTCGCGCCCGCCTCTCCCTTGGCCGCTCGGATTTCTTGGACGAAGCGTTCGATGCCGCCTCCGATGAAGTCGACGAAGGCAATGTCGAGGGCGCGACGGGCGTCGGCGATCAACGCGACCGCGCGTTCGATGTCCCGCCCTTTGCCTGCCTGGATCGCGTCGTTGATGATCCGCTTCCCTTCCTCGATCTCGAGGCCGATCCGTTTCGCGGAGACGAGGAGCGGCTTGACTTCGTTCACGAGCTTCGGGAGTTCGCGGTACAGGAGTTTGCGATCGCCCGACGGGATGCGGCGTTCCGCCTCCTTGCGGGCGTCCCTCAACGCGTCCAGACGACCCTGGAGAGCCGAGCGAGACGGCCTTGCCGGCGGGATCGGGGCCGAGACGATCCTCGTCGCCGTCGGCCTCGATGGCTCCAGGATTTGCGGAGGCGCGCGCGGATGACCGATTGCCGGGGCCGCATTCGTCGAGACCGTTTCCTCGGCGAAGCGCACCCCGCAGTTCGGACACACATCCGCGTCCGCGGGCACGGAGGCCTTGCACACGGGACATTCGTATTCCGTCGACTCGCCCTCGGAAAACTCCGCGCCGCAGGCCGGACACACCGTCGCATCGGCGGCCACGAGGGTCTCGCAGACGGGGCAGAGGAATTTCTCGCCGAGTTCCCGGGACACGGAGGTCGCGGACGCCGCCTCGACTTCTCCCGATTCCGGCGAGCTGCGCGCCACGCTCTTCAGGGACTCGATGATCTCGCGGTGGTCTTCCTTGCCGTCCATGATCGAGGCGAGGATGTCGTCGATGCTCCGGCCGTCCTTGACCGGGACTTCGACGGGATCCGGCGACCAACCCGCCAGGTCGAATAAGGTCAGGTCCGTTTGACACGAAGGACACACGCGCGCGTCTGCGGCGATCGACGAATCGCAGACGGGGCAGACTTTCGTTTCCTTCGGTAGCGTAAGCCGACACCTCGAATCCTGTCGACATGGTTTTCATCCCTAAACAGCGTACAAAGACTTTCCGTACTCAGTCCAGAGAATGATAAGTCATCAGCCAGATAATCAGCGCAAAACGATTAAGTCCGGCCGTGTCCCGTCGAGTCTCCATACGGCAATGCCATGGCCTTCCGCGATGCAATTGACGGACTTGAGAAAGTGATCCGCACCGACATTACGCCCCCCAAGGTCATCCTCGTCACGGGACCTCCCGGCTCGATGAAGACCTCCTTCTGCTACACGCTGATGTCCCGGTACCTGAAGGACACGGGCGAGTTCGGGCTCTACACGACGTTGGAGGAAACGGTCCAATCCCATCTGCGGAACATGGAGTCGCTCGGGGTCGAACTGTCCATGAACATGCAGATCAGCGACTTCACCGACCTCCGGGAGATCGATGCCGTCGTGGGACCGGAGGATCAGACCGACTACCTCGCGTTCATCGAGCGCATGATCACGCACTATCGGAAGGTCCACGGTCCGAAGTTCAAGCTCTTCACGCTGGACTCGCTCGGCGCGCTGTATTCCCTGATGGAGAACACGACGAACATGCGCAAGAGGATGTTCTACTTCTTCAAGATGCTCCGCGACAACGAACTCACGTCGCTCGTCGTGATGGAACGGAATGCGGAAGGCGACAGCCAGCTCCTCGGGAACGAGGGGTTCCTCGTCGACGGGATCGTGTTGCTCGGACTCGACCATTCCCGCGGCAAGCTCATTCGCTATTTGCAGGTGGAGAAGATGCGGTCCACCGACCACTCGATGGAGAAGCACGCGATCGAAGTCCGCAAGGGCGGCCTCACCGTCCTCGGGCCGATCTTCGAAGCGGGAGGGTAGCTGCTCCCCATGTCCCTTTCACGGTCGACGCCCGAAAGGCTCGGCTCATCGAACGAACATCGGAGGCTGCCCCAATGGCCGAATCGTCAATCCTAGACGCCCTGGACGCACTGAAAAAGCTCGAAGAAAGCCTGAAGTCCCGAGACGCGGAGTACAAGGAACGCGAGACGTCCCTCCAGGAGCAAGCGACGCGGATCGAGGAAGACCGCCGCCTCGCCGAGCAGGAGCGCACCTCGCTCGCGGACGAGCGCGACTCCCTCGTCGGCCGGGAGAAGGGCCTCCGGGCGCGCGAGAAAGAACTCGAGCTCAAGGAACGCGACATCACCCAGAAGGAGCAGGAGTTCGAGGGATCGCGGCAGCAGGTCCTCGCGAAAGAGAACCAGCTCATCGGTCGGGAGCAGGACCTCGGGAGACGCCTGGAGACACTCCTGAAGCGCGAGGAAGAGATTGCCCACCGAGACTCCGAGGCGGTCGCCCACGCGCGGGACATCGCCGCCCGCAAGGCGGAGATCGCAGGCCGCCAGGAACAGATCGTCAAGCTCCTCGAGGATCAGAAGGCCACGTTGGAGGCGCAGATTGAACGGAACCGCGTCCTGATGGACCGGGAGAAGAAGCTGATCGGCGAAGAGGAGGCCATCGCGACGGCCCGCGCCAAACTCTCCGAGGAAGGGAGGCGGCTCCTGGAGCGAGAGAAGCAACTCCTCCTCCAGGAACAGACCGGGCGCACCCCCGGACCGATGGCCGCCCAAGCCCCCGTGGTCCGTCCCGCCGTGAGCCCGGCTCCGGCGTCGACCGCCCCTCGGCCCCAACCCGTCGTCGTGCCGCCTCAGTCGATTGCCTCGAAGCCGGCCGCGGCCGCTCCCACGATCCAGGTCGCGAAGCCTGCCGCGAAGCCGGCCGTCGCCGCCGAGCCGGTTTCGGCAGGCGAGTCCGAGATTCCCTGTCCGGCCTGCGGGACGATGATCTCCGGGGACGCGATCATGTGCTACGCCTGCGGCCACCGACTGCACGAAGAATCCACGGCCGAGGAAACGACCGATTCCGAGGGAGAGTCCGAGATCCCCTGTCCGGCCTGCGGGACGATGATCTCCGGGGACGCGATCATGTGCTACGCCTGCGGCCACCGGCTCGCGAGCGAGGACGACAAGGGCGCCAAGAAGACGCCCGTGAGCGTCAAGAAGGTGCTCAAGAAGAAGGTGATTTGAGCCGTCCCGTCCGAGCCGTCGATCCGCCGAGCGCAGGCCGCACGGACCACGAATATCGACGAAATTTGGGCCCATTTTTGACCCAATTTCGTGATTTCCATACTAGTCAATGAATAATAATAATTTCTCCATGCAAACGCCTCGTTCTCCTGCGCGAGAACGAGTCCGTATCGCGATAGATAATCGCTCGGTAACCTATTTATAAACCGGGCCGGCATGGGTCGCGCAACATGCCCACCGGTCGCAGTCTTGCCGAGGTTCTCGAAGGCTCGATCTTGGGAGGTCACCGGATGTCGAACCGAGCCCGACGGAATGGCAAGGCACTGAGCCTCTTGATCGTTTGGTCCATCGCCCTGGGCGGGATCTTCGCGGCGATCGTGTCGCTCAGCCCTGCCGCGCGGGCCGGCCCTTGCGACCAGGTCGGTGTGATCTCCGGGGACTGGACGATCACGACGGCCCAGGTCTGTACGGGGATTACATTCACCGTTGACGGATCGATCAACATCAACTCCGGCGGAAGCCTGAGGCTCGTGAACGGCGGCCTGAGCTTCTCGAAAGATGCCGCCCATGCCGGCTACGCGCTCAACGTGAACGCCGGCGGCGCGCTGATTCTCGACAACTCCATCGTCACGACGCAGACGACGGCCATCAACCCGTACCTGAAGCTCGCCCTGACGGTGTCGGGCGCCGGCAGCCAGCTCGTCCTGATGAACGGAGCGAAGCTGAAGTTTCCCGGATGGTTCAACGCGACTGGCGCGTCCGTGAACGTCACGGACTCGACGATCACCGGATTCACGACCCAAGAGATTTCGAGCACGGGCCTCGACACGGAGCTCAACGACGACAGCCCGATCATCACGTGGGCGTCGACGACTGCCACCCTGTTCCATTCGACGATTGACCGCGTCTACCAGGACGGTCGTTTCTCGGAGGGAAGCAGGCCGGGAGGATCGCTCTTCAACGTCTCCCTCACCGCCTCGAGCACCCTGTACGCCTATGACACCTACCTGTCGGTCGACTATTCGAACGTCGTCGGACTCCACAACGAGCTGCACGTCGACGGGACCTCGAGCGCGTACCTCTACAACGTGACGATCGACCGCACGCAGGACCCGCTGTACCTGTCGAACTGGACCTCGGCGTTCGTGCCGACGGCCGCCGGCGGCTCGATCAATCTGTTCCGCTGGCTCCGGGCCTCTGTTGTGGACCGCACGAGCTTCGCGATCGCGGGTGCCACCATCTGGTCGGCGTCCAGCCCGACAGGAGCGACGGCGCAATATCCGGACAACGGCGCGTCGACGACTCCCAGTGCGCGCACGCTCTGGTACCTCGGACGCGGCGCGAGCGGCGTCAACGCGTGGAACCGAACGGACCTGAACGGGGTCGCAAAGATCCCGCTCTACACGGACCAGATCACGAGCGCGACCCTGCCGAACGGACAGTCGTTCGGGAACTACCAGGAGACCGTGACCTACTCGACCTCGACGGTCACGGGAGGGGCGTTCTTCAACCCGTACCCGGCCGTCAGCGCGGCCGACAACAACCAATGGAGCACCTATCCCTTCGATCTCCAGGTGCGGACGCTGCCGGACCTCGAACTGCGGCCGAGCGACTACACCTCGACCATGAACGTGATCCAGAACCAGCCCTTCGCGGTCGTCGCGAAGATCTACAACCGAGGGCAGACGGACGCCTCCGCGGTGTCCATCGCGGCCTACCTGAACGGCGACCTGGCGAACCAGCTGGCCCGGGTCAACAACCTCAACGTCGCGCAGGGCGCGCAGGTCAACCAGTCCCTGAGCATCAACGGGCTGGCGACGATCGGCCCCCAGCGCATCATGCTCGTCGTCGACCCGAGCAACTCGATCAACGAAGGCGGCGCGGCGCAGGAAGCCAACAACTACGCGAACCTGACCCTCGACGTGACCCCTCCGCCCAATGGCTACGTGGCGATCGGGACGCCGGGTTCCGGCCAGACCGTGGACCCGGGGACGGCGCTCAGCGTGACCGGATATGTCCGGGACTCGACCAACGACAACGGGATCTCCGGCATCCAGCTGACGATTGAGCTGCGCTCCCCGACCGCCGTCATCGCGACGAACACGACGAGCTCCGGGACGGATGGACTGTTCGTCGGCGAGATCGTCGTGCCCGACGTGCAGGACGGAGCGTACTCGGTCGTCGTGACGCCCACCGCCGGTTCGATCACCCCGCAGACGCAGTCGATCACGATTACGAAGACCGTGCCCTTCCTGAACCGAACCGTGCCGATCCTCGGCCTGCCGTACTGGCTGTTCTTCATCATCCTGGCCGCGGCGGCCGCCGCCGTGATCGGCGTCACCCTGTACTGGAAGATCTACGGCCTCGGCAAGATGGTCGAGTGCGGCGAATGCGGCGCCTTCATCCCCGAGGACTCGACGTCGTGCCCGAAGTGTGGCGTCGAGTTCGAGAAGGACATGGCGAAGTGCTCGAACTGCCAGGCCTGGATCCCGATCGACGTGAAACAGTGCCCCGAGTGCGGCGTCGAGTTCGCGACCGGCGAAGTCGAGATGGCCGACTACCAGGAGAAGATGCGCCTCCAGTACGACGAAGTCGTGCAGAAGTTCAAGGAGGAAGCCTCCCGGCAACTCGGCCGCGCGCTGTCCGACCGCGAGTTCCAGGAGTGGTGGCGCAAGCAGCCGACCTTCGTGACCTTCGAGGACTGGCTCCGCGAGGAAGAGGAGATGCGCAAGATGGGCTCGAAGCCGTGCCCGACCTGCGGCACCCTCAACTCCGTGACGGCCACCGTCTGCCACAAGTGCGGGTCCCTGATGCGCGAGACCACCCGACCGCCGAGCGGCGGTGGAGGCGGCGGATCCGCCCCGGTGATCCAGGCGCGCCGGCCCGGCGGAAGCCCGGGCCCGGAGGGCTCCTCCGGAGGGCAAGCCGCGTCGTTCGGGGGCGGCCAAGCAGGCGCACCGAGCGGGACCGAAGCGATCCCGCGCCGGGTGATTCGCAAGCCGGTCGCGCCGCAGCCCGTCGTCCAGAAGAAGGTCATCAAGAAGCCTTCCGACGGCGGCGAGGGCGGCGACGGCCAGTCGGAATCGAGCGGCGACACCGGAACGGAAGACGAACTCTGAGTTCGCCTTCCCTCACCCCCTTTCCCTTTTCACCTTTCCTCCGTCAGCGGGAGCTCGTTCGGTCCTCGCCGAACGATTTCCAAAGAGCCAAGCCGTCCCTGGCGGCTCCTCTATCGTGCACCTCCGGGAGCTGGCGCCATGGTTGGGCGCGCTGGTGATCAGCCTCGTCTTCGCGATCCCGGGGGCGATCCGCGCGGTCGGCCGCGCGTAGGTCCGACAGAAGTCCTTATCTTCGCGGGAGGATGCCGCGGAGATGCGCCGGGAGGATCGGGCCGTCGTGGGCCTGTTGGGGTTCCTCCATGGCGCGGTCCACGCGAACCTCCTCGCGATCCCCGTCTTCCTGAACCTCCCGTGGCGCAGCGAGTTCCATGCCGATAGCGTGGTCGTCGGATTGCTCGCGGCGACGACCTACGCCTGCTTCGGGTTCAGCAGCGTGCCGTTCGGGTTCCTGGCGGACCGTCGCCCCCCGACGAGGCTCCTGATGCTCAGCGCCGGCGGGATCGCGGTCTCCCTTGCGTCCCTCGCCTTCAGCACGAACCTCCCGTGGTTGGCCCTCTCCCTCGCGGGCCTGGGCCTCTCGTCGGGAATCTACCATCCGACGGCCCTCGCGGCGATCTCCCGCTCCGTGGAGGCGCAAGGCGCCGCGATGGGATGGCATGGGATGGGAGGGAGCCTCGGCATCGCGCTCGGCCCGGCCTTCGTGGCGGCCTCGCTCGCGTCCGGATGGCCCTGGCGCGACGCCGTCGCGGTCTTGGTCCTCCCGCCCCTGGTGGGCCTCGCCTTGCTCGCCACGCGCTTCCCGCGCGTGGGGACGCGCCCTCCCACGGCGGTCGCGATTCGCAGCCGAACCCTCGCCTCCGTCCCGTTCGCGCGGGTGCTCTTGGTCTACTTCTTCGCGGGGATCGCCTACCAGGGCGCGCTGAGCTTCCTCCCCCTCCCGCAGTTCCTCGGGGGCGGCCTGTTCGCGGTCGCCCTCGGCCTCGGGGCCGTGGGGCAAGTCGTCGCGGGCACCCTGGCCGACCGGCGACGGCCCGATCGGATCTTGACCTCGCTCAGCCTGACCGCGGCGGTCCTGCTCGCCCTCCTGGCGGCGTTCCTCGGTTCGGCCTCGTTCGTCCTCGGAGGGCTCGCCTTCGGTTTCGTCCTGTTCTCGCTCGAGGCGCTGCAGAACACGCTTGTGACGCGGACCGCTCCGCACGAATCCCGAGGCCTCGCCTTCGGCCTGTCCTTCTTCAGCGTCTTCGGGCTGGGATCGATCGGCGCCGTCCTCGCGGGATGGCTCTTGGCCCAAGGCCTGGCCGCGGCCATGTTCCTGGCCCTCGGCGCCGCGATCGCCGCGTCCGGCGTGATCGCCTACGGAATCGGAGCGACGGTCGAGAAGACATGAAGCGAACTAGCTCGCGGCCGTCGGGATGCCTTGGGAGGCCAAGGTGTCGCGGACGATTTTGATCATCCCGTCCGGGTCCTTGTAGTAGGACGAGACGATCTTCGCGACGTCGCGGTAGTTCTTGATGTCGTTCCGTTTCATGTAGTCGAAGATGTCGAGGCGCCTCTTGACTTCCTGCTCCATCCGCCGCTGGTTCCAGTTGCGGGCGAGGGAGATCTTCTCGTAGACGTACGAGTGGCCGCTGTAATTGAACGTGTCATCCGCCGGGTTCCAGGTGTACGCGGAGTTCGTGATCAGCTCGTTCGACTCCGGATCCGTCCCGACGACCTCGACCAACGCCTTCACGCGGCGCGTCATGTCCGTCCCGACCTTCACCTGCGCCTGGAGCAGGACGATATCGAGCGCGGCCACGAGGGCCCGCGGGAGATTGATCGGGTCGTTCTCGAGGCGGTGAACCATCGCCTGGACGTCGTCCGCGTGGAACGTCGTGTACGCAGACTTGCCAGTGGCCATCGCCTGGAACACGACGAACGCCTCGGGTCCACGGACTTCTCCGATCATCATGTACTGCGGGCGCTGCCGGAGGGCCGCGGTGAGCAGATCGAACATGTCGATCTCGCCGGCGGCCTTGCCGGTGTGGGCGGATTTCCCGCCGAACCCGGCGCGGGTCAGCAGTGGCACCCAGTTCTCGTGGGGCAGGTTGAGCTCGCGGGTGTCCTCGATGGAGACGATCTTCATCTGGGGCGGGATGAACAGCAGGATCGCATTGAGCGTCGTCGTCTTGCCGGACGCCGTGCCGCCGCAGATCAGCATGCTCTGCCCGTTCTCGATCGCGAGCCACAGGTAGGCCATCATCTCCGGCGACATCGTCTTGAATCGGACCAGGTCGAGCGGGGTGAAGGGGTTTTCCCGGAACCGCCGAATCGTGAAGGAGGAGCCGCGCTTCGTCACGTGCATGCCCAACGTCGCCTGGAGACGCGAGCCGTCCGGGATCGTCGCGTCGAGCATCGGTTGCGCGACGGAGATGTGCTTGCCGGACCGCTGGGCGAGCCAGACGACGAAGGAATCCAACTCCTCCGCCGAGTCGAACTTGAGGTTCGAAGGGATCGAACCGTATTTGCGGTGGTAGATGTAGAACGGGACCCGGACGCCGTCGCACGAGACGTCTTCGACCTGCGGGTCCGTCATCACGACGTCGATCGGGCCGTACCGGGTGAAATCGCGGTTGACGTAGTACATGATCCGCTCCTTCGAGACCGGATGGAGTTCCACGCCGAGCTCGCGGAGCACCCCGTCGGCTTGGCGCCGGAGGTAGTTCTCCTTCTGGGCCTTCTCCGCATCATCAAGGAGTTCCAGGCTCTCCACGAGGATCTCCTTGAGGACGTCGAGCAGTTCCGACTCTTCCTGGGTCAGCTTCGGTTCGATGGCCTCGTAGAAGTACTCGTTCGCCATCGTGTCGTACAGGATGCGCACATAGGCGAAGTTCTTCAGGATCGGCTGGATCTCGATCTCATTCATGTTCCGCTGAGCGATCTTGGGGATCGTCGTGATCTTGCCGAGGCTCGACTCCACGACGCTGCTGACCTTCGGGGCCTTGACCTTGACGCCGCGCTCCCCGAGGAGGCGGCTGAAGTACCGCTTCTTCATCGAGTCGAGGGCGCCGAAGACCGCGGCCTTGCGGTTCGTCTCGATGCTGTCGAGCTCCTGCTTGGCCTCGTTCCGCTCCCGGTCGAGGTCTGCCACCCGGCTGGTCTGCGCGGCCTTCTTTCGGTTCAGCTCCTCGATCTGTTGAATCTCCTTCCCGGTGGATTGGGCCATTCGTTCACCTCAGATGACCAGGAACGCGAACATGGCGATCACGAGCATGATGAAGCTGTGTCGGAGGCCGTTCGCGATCTTTCCCGTGTCGAGCACGCCCGCGAGGACCCCGTCGCCGAGGGCATGCACGATCACGGCAATGAAGAACGCGATCTTGACGTTGAACACGACCTCGGGCAGGTTATTGGCGAGAGGGCTGGCCCCCGCGAGGGCCGCACCCGCGCCTCCCTCCAGGGCACCGCTCGCCTCGAGCATCTTCGGGAGGAAGGTCACGTTCAGGATCCAGATCGTCACCAGGAACACCATGAACGAGATGTAGATGACCGCGATGTACGTCGACATCGCGATCCGCCGCTCGTCCTCCGTGAGCTGGTTCTCCTTCGTGTCGTGACTGACCATCGTCAGGACGTCGGCGACATCGCCACCTGCGTCGGAGGACTTCACGATGATCGCGACGACCCGCTCGATCATGGGGGTCTTCACGCGCGTCGCGAAGAGGTGGAGCGCCTCGGTCGCGGGGACTCCCCAGGTGATTTGGGCGGCCATCTTCTTGATCTCCGGCGTGAGCTTGCCGTAGCGGCCGCCGCCCGACACGACGATCGCATCGGCGAGGGTCATGCCGAACCGGCCCGCTTCCGCGACGTCACGCAGGAAGTCGGGCAGGCGTCGTTCGATCTGTTTGATCTCGCGCTGCTTCTTCGCCAGGAAGAATCCGTACGGGCCGATGAACCCGAGGATCGCGATGATGAGCCAGAAGAGGAACCGCTCGATCGGCCGCTGGTCCCCCCGGAAGCCGAGGTTGATCGAGTTGATCAGGTTCAGGAACGCGATGAATCCCGCGAGCACCATCAGGGCGGTGCCGGTCGCCATGATGGCGGGCTTTCGGTCGGCCTTCTCGTAGAGGCGGACGCGGGCTTTCTCCAGATCGGGGTTCGCCATCTCAGGCCTCCTGTTCCATGTTCCAGATCACGAAGATGAAGCCGAACTGGCTGAGGGGGATCATCAGGGCGACCACCACGTAGAGGAGCACGAGCACGCTGCCCGAGCTTCCCTTGCTGATGAGGGCCATGATCGCCATGATCACGACCAGGAAAAGCGGGAAGGCCACGACGACCGTCACGAAGGACTCGGCGAGCATGCCGAGCGTCTCCATCTTCTTCCGCATCTCGAGGCGGTCCTCCTTCTCGAACTGTTCCGCCTTGACGAGGAAGTACGGCTTGAGCTGACCCCCGCTCGTGGACGTCGTGACGACGCCCTGCAGGAAGTCCTGGAACTTGCTGGAAGGGGAACGCTGCGCCGCCTTCCGGATCGCGCTCAGGATGTCCAGGCCGAGGAGCTCGGTGTCTCGGGTGATCCATTCCGCCTCGCGGGCGACCTCGCCGTAGACGGTCTGCTTGGAGAGCTCCTTGAAGATCACGTCCACCGGGACGTCGGCGGACGCCATGGCGGAGATGAACGACATCGCGCCGGAGATCCGCTTGTCGATCTTCGTGCCCCGCTTCTTCGCCATGGATCGCGGCTTCCCCTTGGGTCCGACCGGGAGGCCGAAGTAGTGCATGTAGGAGAAGAAGATCGGCAGGGCGGCCACGAGGCCCAGGAAGATCAGGAGGGAGAAAATGTCGATTCGCAGGATGAACAGGAAGAGGGCGAGTGCGAAGGCCGCGACGACGGAGCCGACCGCGGCGAAGGTCGTGTTCATCCAGGCGACCGCGAGATACTCCTCCGGCCGCAGCTTGATGTGGGCCTTCAGCAGGTTGTCCTCGAGCTCGGGGTCGTGGCGCCCTCGGGCTTGGACGAACTTCCCGAACATGCGCCATGCGACCTGTTCCTTCGGGGACAGGCTCACCGACACCGGCTTCGCTCCCTTCGGCAGCTTCACGAGGTGGTTGGCCTTGCCCGCCTGGTCCCCAGGCCGGAACCGTTTCGTCTTCGTGAGGGTCCCGCGGGTCTCCAGCTTGTCGAAGGCGTTACCCAACCGTCTCACCTCCGGCCTCGACGGCCTTCGGGGCTCCGTGCTCGGGCAGGCCCATCTCCTCGCGGACGCGCTTCGCCGTCTCTTCGGGATACTGGTAATACTGGACGACGATCTTCGCGATCTCTCGGAAGTCGGTGAGGCCCTTTTGGACCATGTAGTTGATAATGTCGACGCGCCGCTGGAACTCGGCCTCGATCTCCTCGTGCGTCATGTTCCTCATTTCCATGATCTCGTCGAACAGGAACGAGTGCCCCTTGTAGACGAACGTGTCCGTCGCGGCGTCCCATTCGTACACCGTGTTCGTGATCAACTCGTTCGTTTCCGGCTCGAACCCGACCAGCTCGACGACCTGCTTGATCCGCCGGACGATCGAGTCGCCGATCCGGGCGTGGGTCTGGATGACGACGAAGTTCAGGGCGGTGAGCAGGATTCGCGGCGTGTTGATCGGCGGGTTCTCCAACCGGTTGACCATCGACTTGACGGAATCCGCGTGCATCGTGGACATCGTTGGGTGGCCCGTGGCCATCGCTTGGAACATCGTGTACGTCTCCTTGCCGCGCACTTCCCCGACGACGATGTAGTTCGGCCGTTGCCGCAACGCGGCCCGCACGAGGTCGTACATGTCGATTTCGCCGCCGGCCTTTCCGTCGGGCCCGCGCTCGCCCACCCCGGACCGGGTCGTGCCGGGGATCCAGTTCTCGTGGGGCAGGTTGATCTCCCGCGTGTCCTCGATCGACACGATCTTGGCGCCGGGTCGGATGAACAGCGCGGCGCTATTGAGCGTCGCCGTCTTTCCGGAGGCGGTCCCGCCGCAGACCATCATGGACTTGCCGCTCTCGACGGCCACCCAGAGGTAGGCGACCATCTCGGCGCTCGCGGTGCCGAACTTCACCAGCTCGACCGGGGTGAAGGGCTTCTCCTTGTACCGCCGGATCGTGAACGACGAACCGCGGGTCGTGACCTCGCGGGCGTACGTGGCTTGGACGCGGTGGCCCTCGAAGGAGGTCCCGTCGAGGATCGGGTTCGCGACCGAGATCTGCTTCGCGCATCGCTGGCCGAGCAGGACGACGAACGAGTTGAGGGCGTCGTCATCGTCGAAGATGACGTTCGTCTTGATCGACTCGTATTTCTGGTGGAACACGAAGAGCGGGATGCCGGTCCCGTCGCAGGAGACGTCTTCGATCCGCAGGTCCGCCATGAGGACATCGACCGGGCCGTAGCCGACGAAGTCGCGGATGATGTAGTAGACGATCTTGTCCTTTGACGCAGGCTCAAGGCGGATGCCCCGGGAGCGGATGAACGAGTCGACGGCTTCCTCGATGTACTCCTTCTTGTCCTTCTCCGCCATCTTCTCCCATTCGTACTCGAGGGTGCGGTTCAGGGAGTCCTTGATCATGTCCAGGAACTCCTTCTCCCGCGCGTCGAGGTGGGGCTCCCAGACTTCGTAGATGTACTCGGACCGATCGTGATCGTAGAGGATGCGGGCGTACGTGAAGGGCTCGCGGATCGGCATCACCTCGATCTCCTCCATGGTGTCGCGGGCCAAGTTGGGGATGCGGGTCAGGTACGATCCGCGGCTCCCGGACCATTCGGCCTTCTGCTGGATCCCGCCGCGGGGCACCATCACCTTGCGTCTCTTCGGCATCTTGGGCACCTCAGAACTTCACCTGGGTCGTCGCATCGCCGACGCTGACCTGGACTTGGGCGTGCTGGAGCCGGAAGTAGGAGAGCCCCATGATGCCCGGGTTGTTGTAGATCGAGAGACGCATGATGTAGAGCCCCGTCGTCGGGTTCAACGTCGACCGGATGTCATAGACCGTCACGGCGCCGGACTTCGCGATGAATCGCTCGTCGAGGGACGTCCGCGTGTACGTGCCGCCCAGCTTCAGCGTGTCCGCGAGGGTCTGGTTCATGAACCGGAACCAGGAAAGGCCGTACCGGGAGGCGGTGTGGTTGACCCAGAGGACCGCGTTGCTTGGGAAGTTCGTGTATTCCTGGCGGTCCCAGGCGAACAGTTCCGAACTGACGAGTTCGGTCGTCGTGCCGGTGACGATCCCCTTGCCATAGAGGCTCAACAGGGCGAACGAAATGTCCATCGTCTTGTTCGACAGGAGGACCGAGAACGTCGGATGGACGCGGATGAACTGCCCGTCGGTCTGGTACCGCATCACCGCCCCGTTCTCGTAGGCGATCCTCTGGGGCGTGTAGTACCGGTTCGCGGCGGTCAATTCAACCGAACCACTCGCCTGGTCCGCGACGGACCGGCGCTGTCCGTTGATCAGGTAATCGAAAGCGACGGTGAAGGGGGCTGCGTCGGGATTGAGTTCCAGCGTGCCGGGCGTCGGGGACGAGAAGATCGGCACACCATCGACTCCGAGGGAGATGGCCGTCGAGGTCGTCACGGGGATGTTGAACGTCCCCGCATCCTGGGCGGCCTGCGCCGCCAACATCTGGAGGTCAATCGCGCCCTTGAACCCCCCAAACTGGCCCAAGGCCGCGTTCATGTGGGAGCTTTCGGAGTCCGTCATCCAGATCGGGACGTATTGATTCACGATGACGCTGAGGAACGTGAGGAAGACGAGGAGGGCCATGATCGTGCCCACGGTCGATGCCACGCCGCGCTCGTCCGACCGGAGGTCGCGGATCAGCGTTCGCATGAAATCACCTGAGGAGAATCCTCCGTGGACATTTTCATCGGTCCATCCTGGATGACGCTATTTATATGTGTCGCGCTGAAAATCTGAGCTTGAGAATGAGTCGATTTCTCCATGTGGAGCGGGCCAAATTTCGACGCGAATTTTGGCCGACTTTTTTGGCCCCGGCGGACGTCATTTCGCGACGGCCTTGCCGCGTTTCGCGGCCGTATAGACGAGGGTCGCTTCGGCCGCGATGAACCGGCGCATGCCGTCGATCGACGCATACTCGTTCGGGGCATGCGCGTGGGCGCCATGGCCCAATCCGGTCGCGACCCAGGGCAGGTGCAGGTACTCGTCGAACGCGAACGCGGGCATCGTGCCCCCGCTCGACGGCCACACCTCGGGCACCTTTCCGTGGGCCTCGACGGTCTCGATCGCGGCGCGTGCGATCCACGAGGTCGGGTCGGTCCGCGCCGGCCCGTAAGGGCCGTGGACGTCGATCCGCAAATCGCCGAAGCCGCGTTTCGCGAAGTGAGCCCGGAGTTTCCGAAGGGTGCCCCCGACCGTCATGTCCTTCACGAGCCGGATGTCGACCTTCGCATACGCCTCGTGCGGCAGGATCGTCTTCGTCCCGCCATGGTCCACGTACCCGGAGTGGATGCCGCAGATGTTGACGGTCGGCTCGTACAGATACCGGAGGAGGAGGTCGACCTTCGGCAGATCGTACTTGAACTTCGCGACCTTCCCCTCCCGGAGCCACGTCTTCGGGTCGAACTTCTTCGCGAGCCGGCGGACCATCGCGACCTCGGCCTTCGCCGGCCGCCGGACCTCGTCCCAGATCCCGTCGATGACCGGCCTCTGATCTTCGTCGACGAGCGTGTCCAAGGCCTGGAGGAGCCGCCAGACCGGCGAGGCGATCCAGACCGCATCCGAGCTGTGGATCTCGCCCTCCATCGGTCCGCCCGCGGTGCGGTTGCCGCGGGACCAGATCGTCAGGTAGAGACATCCCTTGACCCCGAGGTACACGGTCGGCACGCCGCGCAGGTCTTCCGAATAGTCGTTCGCAATCGCGCCCTGCGCTCGCAGCTCCCGACGGTGCGTCCGGATGTACTCGATGAAGTTCGCGCTGCTGATCTCCTCCTCGCCTTCCGCGAGGATCTTCAGATTCACGGGCATCTCGTCCACGTCGCGAATCGTCTTCCACGTGAACAGGTGATTCGCGAGGGCGCCCTTCGAGTTCGTCGAACCGCGCGCGACGACCGCCCTCCCGACCCCGGGGACGGTGCGGACCTCCGCCGCGAAGGGAGGGACCTTCCAAGCGTCCAGATCGCCGACGGGCTGGACGTCGTACATCTCGTATTCGATCAGGGTGACGGGAGCACCGACATCCAGTTCGCCGATGACGAGGGGATGTCCGCCCTTCTTCCACATCCGGGTCTTGCAACCGATCTCGGCCATCATCTGCCGGACCATCTCGGCGCACTCGGCGACGCCTTCTCCGGTCGCGCTCACGGAGGGCTGGCGGAGGAGCCTCCGCGCGGAGTCGAGTGCCTCGGGGAACCTGGCGCGCAACGCCCGTTGCACGGCCGGCGGCACGGCGTCTTTCATCTCTCGGGAGAACGACCGCGAAAGGATAAGCCTCTGCTCGCGGCCCACCCGCTTCGCGGACTCTCCCGCACAAAAACTATTTCTCTCGTTGACGGATGGGCCGCGCGAGCCGCGGTAACTCAGTTTGGGAGAGTGCGAGACTGAAGATCTCGAAGTCGCCGGTTCGAGCCCGGCCCGCGGCATGATTTCTTACGGAAAGGCATGCGTCGCACGGAGACTCATCGGCCCGCTCGTTGCAAGGCGATGAGGGCCGTCGCCGTGATCCACCGACTCGGGCGGCCGGGCACTTCGAGGCCGAACGGGTAGAAGGGCCCCCGGATTTGGTAGTTCGGGTCCTCCGTGTCCGGGTGGAGGGCGTCGAGATTCCATGTCCCGTCCCGGTTCCGCTTTCCCGCCAGGCGGCCGAGGGGCAAACGCATGCGAGGGTCGTCGCCGTATCCTAGCGACGTGAGGACGTCGACGCCGACCAATAGATCGTAGTAGTAGTGGACCGGGTAATGCAATCGCATCCACGGTGCATACGGCGTTCGCCCTTCGCGAAGCAGGCCGCGTTCGAGATAGAACTCCGCCCCTCGTTCGATGGCTCGATGCATCGCGGCCGAACGCTTCGCCTTCGGGATCGCCGCGAAGCCCGCTAAGGCCTCCCAGCCGTCCAAGGTCCCCGTTCGAGAGCGGAAGCAGTGCCAGCCACCGTCGGACTTCTGATGTCGCAGGAGCCAATCGATCGACGATTGTACCGATGGATGGTCGAGGTATCCGAATCGCGTGAGCATGCGGACGGCGTTGCCGGTGAAACAAACCTCGCTCTTCCGACCTCCCAGATCCCCGGACGGACCGCCAAACCGACGGAGGAACAGCTTCACGGCCTTCACGATTCGCGGGTGGGTCCGGCGGACTTCAAGGTCGGAGAGGACGAGGAGGCGCCAGTTCGTCGCGACGTATTTCGGGCGGTACAGCTCTCGCGCGGAGTTGCCGGCGGTGTCCCATTGGCCTCCGGGGTGCTGGAGTTTGAGAATCATCGCCGCCCATCCTTCCCGACCGATCTGTTTCTGCGCCGCGAGGACCTCGGGATCGTCGGACGGCCGGTCGAGTAATTCGCGGAGGACGCGATACCGAAGGCTCGGATCTGCATCGTCGCTCAGGAGCCAGTTCCGCATGCGGCGGGAAATCGTCACGGGGACGGCAGCGGACGTCCGATATTTATCCTGAGACGTTGACGGCGCTCGACCGGTTGGGAAGGCTCGCAAGCTTTTTACTGCGGGACCCGTTCGTCGCGCGTCCCGCCTTAGCTCAGCCTGGTCAGAGCGGGTGACTGTAGAGTGCTCCCGCATGCGCATGTGTGCGGTGCCCGCTGCCATCATCAGGCCGCCGGTTCAAATCCGGCAGGCGGGATCCTCTTTTCCATTCCGCCTGGGTAGCGCTTTCGCAAATCCTAGGTATATGTTCATATACTATATGGATTCATACCTAACACCGATGCGGCCGCCGGCCATGCCCCCGAAGCTGGACCATAAGGGGCCGACTCTGGGCACGTTGCACATGGTGGAGTCCGTGCTCCGGAAGTTTGACGAACCGCTGAGCTTGAACCGGATCAAGGGCCTGCTGCCGCGAAAGATGATGCATGCTGCGCTCAGGCAGGCCATTGACCACTACAAGCGTCTGGGCTGCGTAGCCGAAGGCTCGAAAGGCGTTATGTGGACGCTAAACGTCCAGCCCGAGTTCTGGAAGGTCGTGGAGGCGTGGGAGGCCCGCTGATCTGCCTCGGTTCACCGCGAGCCAGGTCCGAATGGGACCTCGTGCGCATTCCAGCGAAGAGAAGCTTCAGCCCCAACAGCGGAAAAAGCTTCAGTGGTGGATCACGCGCCTGAAGCAGGACGTTTTCGCTGGGGACCAAATTTCGAAGAATCGGATTCCACCTCGACTCGCGACGCGTAGTCGCCTTCCTTCTCCTCTCACGAACGCTTGGCGCTTTGAGTTGCCACTCGCGTACCGCGGCGTCTACACGGTCCAGTCCGCTCCGGGAGCTGGCACTCTGGTTTTGATTCTCGAGATTCTCTCGCATGGGGAATACGATCGACTGTTCGGATATCGATAGACTGACGCGCGAGTCTGACCAGGCTCCACAGGCAGTCTCAAATAGTCGAGGACGTCCGCGATAGGGCCAGAGTGACCTTGCGAAGTAGGCGGGGCTCTCCGTGCCACGTCCCAGGGACTGGCTCGAATCGTGGACCTTCATTAGACACCGATGCAATCGCCCGGAGCGGTGGTGCTGTGGACAAGAAGGCGAAGAAGAAAGTCCTCCAGATGATCCCGTACGGCGCGTATGTCGTCGGAACGAAGACGCCCGAAGGGAAGGACCACCTGATGTTCGGGACATGGCTGATGCAGACGTCGTTCAAACCGGCGCTCGTCGCCTTTGCGTTGTCCGAGGACAGCCGCACCTTGGCCAACGTCCGGCGATCGATGCGATTTGCGGTCTCGTTCCTCGCGAGCGGCATGAAGGGGGTCGCCGAGAGCATCGTGGACGGTTCGTTCGCGAAGGTGAAAACGGAGCGCACTCCTTCAGGCCTCCCAGTCGTGGCTGGCGGCGCCGGATGGATCGATTGCCAGGTGCTCGACATTCTCGACAAGGGGGACCACCGGATTGCCTTGGCCGAGGTCGTCGACGTCGGGAGCGGTCCGGGCAAGCTCATGCCCCTCGACGAACTCAAGTGGCACTACGGAGGCTAGCCCTTCTCGCCGACCGTGTAGGAGCGGCAGGGTCAGCTTCAAGAACGCGTCCTCCTTGTGTTGGGACATGCCGGGTTTCCCGAACATCGTCCGGAATCTTCCGGAGGCCGACGCGCAGTTCCGAGACATCACCTTGTGGCTGCTCCGCGGGCCGACCGCCTCCTTGATCTTCGTCGAAGCGCAGAAAGACTCCGAGGTCCCGAGCCACTCCCATGGAGCGCAATGGGGGTTCGTCGTCGCGGGCGAGATGACCCTGACGATCGGAGACAAGACGCGAACCTACCGGCCCGGCGAGGAGTACTTCATCCCCGCGGGCGTGCCGCATGCGGCGAAACTGAAGGCCGGCGTCCGCGTGATCGATTTCTTCGATGATCCGAACCGATACCGGCCGAAACCCCGCTGACAGATCCCGGCGGACCGCCGCGCCTCCGGGTGCGCCTAGAACAGCGGGACCTGGGATCGCGCGATCTGCGCGCTGACGGCGTCGATGTAGTCTCGCATCCGGGCGAGGATCGTCCGTGCGCGGATGACGCCGAGGACCTTCGCGTTCTTCACGACGAGGACCCGACGCGTCCCGTCTTCCGCCATGAGCCGTGCGACGCGATCGATCCCCTCGTTCGGATCGACGGCGACGAGCGTGGACGTCATGATCTCGCCGAGGCGCACGCGGGCGGGATCGCGGGCTTCCGCGACGACCTTGGCGAGCACGTCCCACTCCGTCACGATCCCGACGGGCCCTTTGTCCGGAGACGTGACGACCGCGAAGCCCTGGTGCCGCGTCGCCATCGCCTTCGCGGCCTCGAGGACGGAGGTGTCCGGCGGCAGGGACAGGAAGTCAGTCTCGACGATGTCCTTTGCGTAGAGGACCATGGACAGCATAGCATGGAGATGGAGCGTCTTAGCCTTGCCGCTCCGGAGGGAGAGGCCTTGGGTCCATCCACGGCGGGGCGGATCCACGTTGCGCGCGTTTGTCAATTCGCGTCCGTGACCAAATCTATTAATACGGTTCGGGACCTTGATTAACGTCAGACAAAGGTCCGACTTGACCTTGCTGGGATGGGCATGGGATTACTTCGATGGCTCCTCTGGCCTCGTCGCCCGAAATATGAGGAGGACGAGCCGCCGAGGAGGCGGTCGCGAGGCCAACCCCGACGGCGGCCACAGCCCCATCACCCCGGCGTCTATCGGATCGAGGTCGACGGCGAGGCGGGACGGTTCCACGGGGACGGCGCCCCGTTCTCGTTCTGGTCCTCTTCGCGGATCATCCTGATCCTCTCCTTCCTGCTCTGGTGGATTCCGCCGGCCGGCCCGATGATCGCCGGCTACGTCGGGGGCCGCCGCGCAGGTTCGCCGATCAAGGCGGTCATCGCCGCCCTCATGCCGGTCTTCGCGATTTACATCGCGAACATCACGTACGCGCACAACTTCGCATCCCACCCGGCCGACTTCGTCGCCCAGCTGCCGATGGCGGTCGGCGACGCCGCGGCGAGCATCCTGCCGTTCCTGATCCCGTACAAGCAGTTCATGATCTCCTACCTGCAGGGGTTCGTGCAGGGCCTGGCGACCACGTTCGGCATGGGGACGAACGGCTACCTGATGGTCGTGATCTTCGCGTACATCGGCGGCCTCATCGGGGAGCAAACCCGCCGCGAGCTCTCCTATCGAACCGGGTCCGGTTCCTCGGTCGGCGTGAACCTGGTCCAGCCGGTCATCGGGGCCCGCCCCTACGTGGACGACGAGGAAGAGGCCTACGAAGAGGACGAGGAAATCCACCGGTCCCATCGGCCCCATCGGGCGAGGGCCCGCGGCCGTCCCGCGATCGCCGTGGAGGGCCGCCATCGACGACGCGATCGGGGCGTCCATTTCGAGTCGTACCGGAAGCTCTCCGCCGACACGGACGAGTACCGTGAGCGCCGCTCGGGTCGGAGCCGACGACGCCCCGATGACGACGAAGACGACGACGGCGACGAATTCGTCGCGACCCGCACCCATCGGATCTCCCATGGCCGCGAGGAGGAACCTCGCGAGCCGCGCGAGCATCGGCGGCCCTCCCATGCCCGGGCGGAGCGGGAGGACGAGGACGAGGCGCGGCCCGAGCCGCCGGCCCGGCCGACCCACGTCCGCAGCCAGGCCGAGGAGCGCGCGATCCAGAAGTTCGTCGAGCGGGCCCTTCGCAACTACGACCACGCCAAGCTCTGAATTCCCAGGAACCTTTTTATCGCACGCCCCTCTGTCTTCCTGTCTCCCCCATGTTCTGTCCGAAGTGCAGCTCCCTCATGTTCCCCGCGAATGGGAAGCTGCATTGCAATTCCTGCGGGT
>VBLT01000136.1 GCA_005878615.1 Methanobacteriota archaeon | reverse complement strand
TCACGGATTGCGCGGGCGCTGAAGCCGCCGAAGATCACGCTGTGCACCGCGCCGATGCGGGCGCATGCGAGCAAGGCAATCGGGAGTTCCGGGATCATCGGCATGTAGATCGTCACGCGGTCTCCGCGCTTGACGCCGAGTCCCTTCAGCACGTTCGCGAACCGATTCACGTCGCGCCACAGATCGTGGTACGTCAGGACCCGGCGCTCCCCCGGTTCGCCTTCCCAGACGATCGCGGCCTTGTTCCGTCTCGGCCCGCCGACGTGCCGGTCGAGGCAGTTCGCGGAGACGTTGAGTCGGCCGCCGACGAACCACTTCGCGAAGGGCGGATCCCAATCGAGGACCTTGGACCAGGGGGCGATCCAGTCGAGGGTCGCGGCCATCCGAGCCCAGAAGGCCTCGGGGTCCTTCCCGGCGTCGACTCGGAAGGAATCGTCTCGGACGGCGGCGTCCTTCCGAAAGCCCGCCGGGGGCGGGTACTGTTCCTTCTCCTTGAGCAGGCTATCTATCGTTGCACTGGAGACGACCACGCCCGATCACCCGCGGTCCGACCCTTCTCCGGCCGACGATGGCGGTAGAGCGATTGCAGGTTAAAGACGGTAATGAATCAAGGTGAGGGCCGCCTCGGAGCGCGGGCGACCCCTCGCTGGGGGCCTTGGAACGGTCGGCGAACACATCTGTAGTCGTCTGTAAACATGCCCGTCTTAGCGGTGTGCCAAGTTGTCTCACGCATGGCGACGGGGGTAGGGTCAGCACCAGGCAGGTTCGCGGGGGAAGCCCGCCGAAGCATGCGGTTCATCGTGGCCGCGGCGTCTTCGGGGACGATCATCGAATGGTACGACTTCTACATTTTCGTGACGTTGGGTTTCATCCTGACCCCGCTATTCTTCAAGTTGACCACGGACCCGGCCGTTAACTTCCTTGCCTTTCTGGCCACGTACGCGAGCGGATTCGCGGTCCGGCCCTTCGGAGCCATCGTGTTCGGACGGATTGGGGACCTGGTAGGGCGGAAGTACGCGTTCCTCTTGACCGTGACAATCATGGGGCTCGGGACCGCCGCGATTGCCTTCATCCCGGTGTATGACCAAATCGGCCTCCTCGCGCCTATCGCCCTCATGTTCCTGCGATGCTTGCAGGGGCTCGCACTTGGCGGGGAGTATGGCGGCGCGGCCATCTATGTCGCCGAGCATGCGCCCGACGAGAGACGCGGGTATTGGACCAGCTACATTCAGACGACCGCGACCGTGGGCCTGTTCGTTTCGATTGCGGTGATCCTCGTGACGGACGGCGCGCTCGGTGCCGCCACATTCGCAGCCTGGGGCTGGCGAATCCCCTTCCTCCTCTCGCTCGTCCTCGTGGCCATTTCCGTGTACATCCGATTGAGGCTGCAGGAAACGCCCCTCTTCACCCGGCTCAAGGCGAGCGGCCGAAGTTCCGCGAGGCCGCTCAGAGAGGCACTCGCGAGCAAGGCCAACTGGAAGCTGATTCTCCTGGCCCTGTTCGGCGCGACCGCGGGACAAGCGGTCGTGTGGTATACCGGTCAATTCCTCGCGCTATTCTACATGCAGCGAATTCTGAAGGTGGACCTGTTCACGTCGAACGAGATCATGTTCGCGGCCCTCGTGCTTGCGACACCCCTCTTCATCGTGTTCGGTCGCCTCTCCGACCGAATCGGGCGGAAGAAGATCATGATGGCCGGCTGCCTCCTCGCCGCCCTGAGTTATGCGCCCCTCTACGCCGGGATGGAGGCCTTTGGAAGGCCGCTCAATGTGCCGGTCATGATCGGCTTGGTGTTCGTCCAGGTGGTCTGGGTCACCATGGTCTACGGTCCCATCGCCGCGTTCCTGGTCGAGTTCTTCCCGGCTCGGATTCGGTACACCTGTCTGTCCCTTCCCTACCATCTCGGGAACGGTGAGTTCGGAGGCTTCACGCCGCTCATCTTCTTCGCGGTGTACGGCGCGACCGGTGGCAACCTGTACCTCGCCCTCCTCTGGCCGATTCTCGTTCCCATCATGACGTTCGTCATTGGAATGATCTGGTTGCCAGAGACGAAAGACACGAAGATTTGGGAGGAGGTTACCCCGGCACCTGCATTTGGCGGGCCAGCCTCGATGCGCGCTGGGGCCGACGTCGGATCGACGATGAAGGGAGCCGGCGGGAACGGTTGACGGAGTCCGTCTCGGAGGACTTCGCGCACCCAGGCAGAGGCCTAGGGACGCAGGACGACCTTGAGCGAGTCGCTCGCCTGGGACACGAGACGGAACCCTTTCCCCGCTTCGGAAAGGGGAAGGACGTGCGTGACTAGCTCATTGACGGTGACGCGACGCGCCGCGAGGAGATCGATCGCGGCCCGAATATCGCCAGGGCTCGCACCGTAGCTCGAGACCATCGTGACTTCTTCTCGCCACAGCGTGTTGAAAGGCAACTCCACCTTCGCGGTGGGCTCGGTCGGCGCGAAGAAGAGGACCGTGCCGCCGCGATCGACGGAGGACATTCCCTGGACGATCGCCTTCGGGGCGCCGGTGCAGGTCACGACGTAGTTGGCGAGGAGCCCACCATTCGCTTGCCTCACTTTCGCAGGAACCTCGTCGTGACCATCGATCACGATATCGGCGCCCGCCTTCGTCGCCGCCGCCTTCCGATATTCGACCAGATCCGTCGCAATGACCCGGGCCGCCCCCGACGCCTTCGCGAGCTTCACATGGAGGAGACCCGCCACGCCACTTCCGACGACGAGGACCGTGTGCCCTGGTCGGAATCCCGCGAGACGCTGTCCCCGGAAAACGCAGGCGAGAGGTTCGATGAAGACCGCTTCGTCGTCCGAGATCGCCGGCGGCAGGCGAAAGACGCCAGGCTTCACGTTGATCGCGGGGACTCGGACGAATTCCGCGAATCCACCCGGGTCGAAGTTCGTGGTCCGCAGCGTATCGCAGACGGTCTCATGGCCCGCCAGGCAATATCGGCACTTGCCGCACGGCACATGATGCGACACGAACACGCGGTCGCCGACCTTCACCTGATCCACGCCGGCGCCGACCTCGGCGACTTCGGCGGCGATCTCATGGCCGAGGACAAGGGGCGCCTTCGGCTTGCGGTACCACTCCATCACGTCGGAGCCGCATATCCCGCTGGAGCGAACCTTGACGAGAATCTCTCCGGGCCCGATCTTCGGCTTCGGAAGGTCGACGATCCGCACGTCGTCGTTCGCGTAATACATCGCGGCGCGCATGGTGCGCCTACTTCTTCGGCTTCCCGCCCTTCACGAGGTCGAGCGCCTCCTTGGGCGTGCTCCGCTCGTGGACGATCGCGCGGATTCCGCGGATCATGCCGACCGGGTTCGAGGACTGCCAGATGTTGCGTCCCATGTCCACGCCGCGGGCGCCTTCCTGGATCGCCTCGTACGCGAGGTCGAGGGCGTCCAACTCCGTCTCCAGTTTTGGACCGCCCGCGACGACGAGGGGTACGGGACACGATTCGACGACCTTGGAGAAGTCCTCGCAGAAATACGTCTTGACGAAATGGGCGCCGAACTCCGCCGCAATCCGGCAGGCGAGGCCGAGATACCGGGCGTCCCGTTTCTCGAGTTCCTTTCCGACGGCAGTCACCGCGAGGACCGGCATGCCGACCTCCTCCCCCTCGTCGACGAGTTTTCCCAGGTTCACCAAGGAATCGTGTTCATGGGCCGCGCCGATGAAAATCGACAGGGCCACCGCGGAGGCGTTCAGCCGGACCGCCTCCTTCATCGAGGTCGTGACCTTCTCGTTCGAGAGGTCCTCGTTCAGGACGCTGGCGCCGCCGCTGACCCGCAGGACGATCGGGACGTTCGCCGCGGGATCGACCGACGTGCGCACGACGCCTCGTGTCACCATGATGGCGTCGGCAAAGGGGAGGAGAGGCTCCAATGTTTTCCTCGGGATCTCGAGCTTGTGCGTCGGTCCGAGGAAATACCCGTGGTCCGCCGCGAGCATGACCGTGTGGCCATCCGACCGGATGATGCGGGCCAACCGATTCTGAAGTCCCCACGGCAATGCAGGCCCTCCCGTTGTTCGAACGCGTTGGAATCGATGGGGCGTATTAATCCTTTCGCGGCAGGAGGACGCGGTTCGCGGGCCAAACGTCATCTATCGTCTCTCCGGTCGCGCGACGATGGCCTTCGATGCGACCGCGGTCCGCCGGGATTTGGTGGCCCAGCTCAGGGCCGCGGCGCGGCCTTCGAAGGATCCGGATCGCGCCCAATCCTACCTCGGATCTCCGGTCCCGGTCCTCGGAGTCCCCGTGCCGAAATTGAGGGCGATCGTGTCGGCCTTCCGCCGGGCCCATCGAGACCTCACGGAGGCCGAGCTGATTCGGCTCGCGTCCCCGCTATGGGATGCTTCGTCCTTCGAGGAGAAGGCCCTGGCGATCAGCCTCGTCGACGCCTATCCGAAAATCCTGGGCGATGCCTCCTGGCGCCTCCTCGATCGATGGGTCGACGGCGCGAGCGGATGGGGTCTCTGTGATTGGCTCGGCCTCGGACCGATCGCCTCGATCGTGCGGGCGAGACCCGAACGGTTCGCGGACATCCTCCGGTGGACGAAAGCCAAGAACGTTTGGCGACGCCGGATCGCAGTCTATGCCGTGCACGACTTCGTGTTCGCGGGAGAATTGGACGAGCCGTTCCAGGTCCTCGAACGACTCCTCTATGACGAGGAGTTCTGGGTTCAGCGGGCCGTGGGGACGTGGCTCCGGGAGAGCTGGAAAAAAGATCGTACGCGGACGGAGGCGTTCCTGCGCTCGCATGTCCGAGGGCTTCCCAAGGTCGTGATCACGGTCGCGACGGAGCGCGCGCCGAAGGCGCTGCGGGACGAATTGCGCGCGAATCGATGAATCGAATCGACGGGAACCGCAAGCTTATACGGAGAAGGTTTCTTCAGTGAAACGCGAAGGGACCTTGCATGGCCGAGGCTGCGACGGTTTCCGAGGGCGCCCTTCGGCGATTTTGCGAGGAGGCCTTGAAGAAACTCGGCGTCCCCGCGGGGGATGCACGGACCACGACGGACGTCCTGGTCACGGCCGACCTCCGCGGGATCGAGTCCCATGGGGTCGCTCGCCTCGGCCGCTACGTCGCGGGCCTCAAGAAAGGCTTCATGAGACCGACCGATCAGAGCCGCATCATCAAGGAGACGAAGGCTACGGCCCTCGTGGACGGCGGACAGAGCCTCGGCCAGGTGGTCGGCAGGAAGGGGATGGACCTCGCGATCAAGAAGGCCCGCGACACGGCGGTGGGCGTCGTCGCCGTGCGGAACTCGAATCACTATGGCATCGCGGGCTACTACAGCCTCATGGCGCTCGAGCACAACTTGGTCGGAGTCAGCACGACGAACGCGGGCCCGCTCGTCGTCCCGACCTTCGGGCGGACCGCGATCCTCGGGACGAATCCGATCAGCCTCGCGGCCCCCGCCCTGAAGGAAAAGGCGTTCGTCCTCGACATGGCCACCTCGACGGTCCCGCGAGGCAAGGTCGAGGTCTACAATCGCCTCGGCAAACCGATGCCGCACGGATGGGCCGTCGACGAGACCGGCCGGAGCTCGACGGATCCGAAGCGCGTCCTGAACGCATTGGCGAATCGCCTCGGAGGAGGGCTGCTCCCCCTCGGGGGCGAAGGAGAGGACCTCGGAGGCCACAAAGGCTACGGCCTCGCCTTAATGGTCGACGTGCTCAGCGGAGTCCTCAGCGGCGCGGCGACCGGGCTCCAAGTCTACGCCGACGAGCAGCGGCCCAACGTCGGCCACTTCTTCATGGCCCTCGATCCCGCGGCCTTCCGGCCTCTCGACGAGTTCCGGCGGGACATGGACCGCCTCGCCCGCGAGCTCAAGGACAGCCCGAAGGCGCATGGCCAGGACCGCATCTACGTGCACGGGGAGAAGAGCTTCGCGCGGATGGAGAAATACCGTCAGGAAGGGATTCCCTTGGATCCAAAGGTCGTCGAGAACCTGAAGAAGATTGGGGCCGACCTCGGGGTTCCCTGGTCGACCTGAGGCCCTCTTGGAATTTGATCACGCGCAGAATCCGGGATACTTCTCCGGGAACCGCTGAATCAGGTCGAGGTTCAACTCGTTCACGTTGACGTAGTCGGGGGCCAAGACGCCTGCGTTGCTGGCCCGATTCGCGTCCAAGTTCTTCTCGACGAGCAACCGGATGAACCGCGCGTCGATGTCCGTGGTGCTGTTGATCCTCGGGATCTGGGCGTAGGCCGCCTCCGGGCGGATGTGCGGGTCGACGCCCGACGCGGACTCATTCGAGGGCCTCGGATGGAACAGCATCGGCGAGGTGACGTTCTGCCCGATCAAGGTCGATCCGACCGCCTTGCCGTTGCACATCATGACGCTGCCGTTCGACTGTCCGGGGAACGCGAGCTGCCCGATCCCGAGCAGGGCGAGCGGGTAGGCGAGCATCACGAGGACGGCGATTGCCGCGAACGTCCGGAGCGCGGGCTGCGCATTCTCCCGGATCGATCGCAGGACGGAAGGGAGGAACTTCATCATCTCACCCGATGACCAAGGCCAGGAGCAGGTCGATCGCCTTGATCGCGAGGAACGGGAGGACCGCGCCGCCGAGGCCATAAATCGCCATGTTCCGGACGAAGGTCCTCTCCATCGGCTCCGCGCGGAACTTCACGCCCTTCAGGGAGAGCGGGATGAGGGCGGGGATGATCGCCGCGTTGAAGATCATCGTCGCGAGGACCGCGGTGACCGGGC
Organism: Methanobacteriota archaeon; assembly: GCA_005878615.1. GTDB lineage: Archaea > Thermoplasmatota > Thermoplasmata > RBG-16-68-12 > RBG-16-68-12 > RBG-16-68-12. The sequence continues at coordinate 4,472 of VBLT01000136.1, read as the reverse complement.
TGTGGAGCTGCATGACGTCGAGGAGGCGGGCCGCCGGGTTGCCCGGGATGACGGCCGGGAAGAGCGTGAAGTACTTCGCGATGTCGTTCGTGACGCTGAACGTCGTGATGGCCCCGCGCGTCATCAGGAGCTGCTTGCCGACCTCGACGACCTTCAGGATCTTCGCGGGGTCCGAGTCGAGGTCGACCATGTTCGCCGCCTCCCGGGCCGCGGAGGTCCCGCTGTTCATCGCGATCCCGACGTCGGCCTTCGCGAGGGCCGGCGCGTCGTTCGTGCCGTCGCCTTCGACCCCGACGACGTGCCCGCGCTTCTGCTCCAGCTCGACTCGCACGAGCTTGTCCGCGGGCTTCGCCCCGGCCATGACCTCGTCGATGCCCGCTTCCTGGGCGATCACGCGGGCCGTCAGCTCCGCGTCGCCCGTCACCATGACGGTCTTGATGCCCGTTGCCCGCACCGCGTCGAGCTTCTCCCGGATGTGCGGCTTCAGGTTGTCCCGCAGGTTGATGAGCCCGACGACCAAGCGGTCGACGGCCACGGCGATCGGCGTCCCTCCGGTCTTGGAGATCTCCTGGGCCTGCCAGAGGAGCTCGGCTTCGTTGACCTCCGGGGACAGGTCGAGGATCGCGTCCACGGCGCCCTTGAGGACCTTCGCGGGCCGGGCCGACACCTCGAGGTCGAGGAGGAGCCGCCAGATGCGGCTCTCGGCCGCCTCCGGAGGGGCCGTCGGCAACTCCTGGATCCCGAGCGTCCCCGGCCGCGGGACGAACAGCTCGACGCCGCTGACGCGATTCTCCGCGCTGAAATCGATCGACTTCCCCGCCAGGAGCCGAGGCGTGAGCGGCAGGACCCATCCGTTCTCCTTCGAGACCTCGATGATCGAGCGGCCTTCCGGCGTCTGGTCGTAGATGGAGGCGAGGTAGGCCGCCTGGCCCACCTCCTCTTTCGTGTATCCTTTCAGCGGGACGAATTCCTTGACGGTCCGTTGGCCCTCCGTGATCGTCCCGGTCTTGTCGAGGATCAGGATGTCGACGTCCCCCGCCGCCTCGACCGCCTTCCCGGACTTGGCCACGACGTTCGCCTCGCCGACGCGGGCGATCCCCGCGACCCCGATCGCGGGCAGGAGCCCTCCGATAGTCGTCGGCATCAAGGCGACGAGGAGGGAGATCAGGATCGCGAGGTCGATGAGCAACCCGAGGTGGTCCGCGAGGAACAGGAACGCGCTGCAGACGACGAGGAAGATCGCGGTGAGCCCGACCAACAGGATCGTGAGGCTGACCTCGCTCGCGGACTTCGGCCGCTTCGCATTCTCGACGAGGGAGATCATCTGATCGAGGTAGCTCTTCCCGGCCTCCGCCACGATCGTGACGAGGATCGAATCCGTCGCGACCTTCGTGCCGCCGATGACGTGGCCGCCACTCTCCTTGTACGACGGGATCGATTCGCCGGTCATCATCGACTCATCGATGTAGGCCTTCCCTTCCTTGATCACCCCGTCCCGCGGGATGAACTCGCCCGCGTTCACGCGCACGACGTCCCCGGGATCGAGGTGCCGCGACGGGACGATGACCTCCGAGTGGCCGACGATCTTCCGGGCCGGCACGTCCTTCTCGAGGGTGCGCAAGGCATCGACCCGCGCGCGCCCTTGCGCCTCCGACACCGCCTCGGAGAGCGTGGAGAACCAAACGGTCAGGAGCAGGATCCCCGCGATGACGAAGTAGAACCAGCGCGCCTGGTTCACGAGTCCCGCGAAGGCCCCCGGCGCGAGGCCCATCGCGAGGACGAGGGCGAACCCGGCCTCGACGACGAGCATGACGGGACTGTCCTTCCCCAGGTACAGGGGGTTGAGTTTGACGAGCGAGTCGAGGAGGGCCCGCCGATAGTCCGGCCGCGGTCCGTTCTTGGCGTGGGTCCTGAGGAGATTCATCGGCAGCACCTACCGGACGAACGGGCCGATGACGAGGAACGGCAGGAACGCGAGGGCCGAGAGCAGGAAGGTCAGGCCGAACAGCGTCACCGTGAAGGGGAGGCCGTCGGTCCGGATCGGCTCCGGCGTCCCGCGGGCCCCCTGGGTGGAGAACTCGCCCGCGATCGCGAGCATGAGCCCGATCGGCACGTAGCGGCCGAGGACCATCACGAGCCCGGTCGCGATGTTCCAGAACGGCGTGTTCGCGAGGGTCCCCAGGAAGTCGGACCCGTTGTTCGCGGCGGCGGAGGTGAATTCGTACAGGGCCTGCGTGTAGCCGAACGGGGTGGTCGGAGTGCCGAGGATCCCTTGGACATGCCCGTACACGAAGGCGATCGCGGTCGGGATGAGGATGAGGACCGGATGGACGAGGAACGTGATCACGGCGAGGCGCACCTGCCGCGGGGAGATCTTGATCCCGATGAACTCCGGCGTCTTGCCGACGATGAGCCCGACGAGGAACAAGGTCAGGATCGCGTAGATCACGAGGGTCATGAAGCCGGCCCCCGCGCCTCCGGGGACCGCCTGGATGAACATCAACACGAAGAGGGACGTCGTCGCCCGGTGGGACAGGCTCTCCAGCAACGCGTTCGTCGCGCCCGTGTTCGCGCCGATCGAACTTTGCTGGAACAGCAGGCTCCCGAACCCTTGGAACCGCGTCTCCTGTCCGATCGGTGCGCCGCCGCCGAGGAGCGCGAACCCGAAGAGGAGGAAGAAGGAAACCAAGATGACCGCGAGGAACGCGAGGCCGCGGCCGCGCCCGAGCACCTTGCCGTAGGCGATGGGGAACGCGAGCGGCACCGCGAGGAGGAAGATGACCTCGAGGAGGTTCGTGAAGCCGTTCGGGTTCTCGAACGGATGGGCCGAGTTCGCGCCGAAGAACCCGCCGCCGTTCTGGCCGAACATCTTGATCGATTCCCAGGAGGCCACGGGCCCGATCGGGATGGTCTGGGACGCGCCTTCGAACGATCCGGTCGTGAGGAGGCCGTTCAAAGTCTGAGGGACCCCCTGGGAGTTGAGGAGGATCGCGACGACAATGGACACCGGCAGGAGGATCGTCAGGACGACGCGCGTCAGGTCCGCGTAGAAGTTTCCGATCTTCCCCGTGGACGTCGGCAAGGCGCGGATGAAGGCGATGCCGGCGGCGATCGCGGTCCCCGGCGCGATGAACATCGGGACCATCAGGCTCAACTGCGAGAACAGGGAGAGGGACGCCTCGCCCGCGTAGTGTTGTAGGTCCGTGTTCGTCGCGAACGAGGTGGCGGTGTGGAAGGCCAGGTCCGGGCTCGTGCCGGGCACGCCGGTCGGGTTCAGGGGGAGGACGCCCTGCGCGAGCAGCACGACGAAGGAGAAGACCCCGACGAGGGCGTTCATCGACAGCAGCGCGAAGAGGTATTCTTTCCACGTCATCGAGCGCGTCGGATCGATGCCCATGATCCGGAACACCGGGCGCTCGATCCGGGACAGAAACGTCTCGAACATCCGCGGCCGGCCCGTGATGAGGCGAGTCAAGTAGCCGCCGAGGAAGTACGCCAAGATCAGCGCCCAGACGATCACGAGGACGAACTGGGAGGCCTCCTCGATCATCGCGCCCACCCCGCGAGGCGAGCGGTTCCGACCCCCGAACGATGGCCCGACCTAGTCGAGCCCCCGGGCGTCGAGGCGTCCGCGGAGGAGTCCCTCTCGCAGAACCTCGAAGCGACGGTCCGAACCTTCGCCATCCATGAATCCTTCTCCTGGGAAGCGGCCCGATGGATTCCCTGCCGACAACGAACCTTTGGGCGGCCGACGGTGCACCCCCAAGGCCATAATCAATGTTTCGAGTGGATTCCCGAGGCTCTCGAGGAATCCCGCTCCGGAGGCGGGGCAGGTACAGAGCCATAATAAACTCGGGAAACCTGCGCGGTCGCGGATGGAGCCGTGGGACGTGACCATCGTCGGCGGCGGAGTCCTCGGGACCTCGATCGCCTACTGGCTCGCCCAGCAGTACGAGGGTCGCATCGCGGTCCTCGAGAAGGAGGTCGACGTCGCCGCGCACACGTCGCGGCGGAACACGGGCGTCGTCCATCGTCCCTTCTACCTCGATCCGGTCGGCCGCAAGGTCTTCGCGCGGTGCGCCCAGGTCGCCTACGGCATGTGGAAAATCTACGCCGCCTCCCGCGGCCTCCCGTGGCTCGAGATCTCCACCTTCGAGGTGGCCCTCCGCGAGGAGGACCATGGACGGCTCGAAAAGTACCGGCAGTGGGGCCTGGCCAACGGCATGCGCGAAGACGAACTCGAGTTGCTGACGCCCTCCGACGTCCGCCGTTACGAGCCGAACGTCCGATGCCAGGGAGCGATCTGGTCGAAGACGGACACCGCGGTCGACTACCGCGAGTTCACGCAGTCCGTGCGCGACGACGCCGAGGCGGCCGGGGCGAAGTTCCTCCTGGGAAGCGAGGTCGCCTCCGTCGACGTGGCCGGCGACCTGCTCGAGGTCCGCCTCGCCGCTCCCGAGGAGGAGCGCGTC
>VBLT01000135.1 GCA_005878615.1 Methanobacteriota archaeon | reverse complement strand
AATCGCGGAGCCCGCGCACCTCACGAACGACGCCACCTTCTAAGCGGACCACCCCAGGGCTCGACCCTGGGACCCTTTTCTTTCTCCAAGGTCAGGTACACCCCGCTTCGAGTCAACCTTATTTAAGGTTAACATCTGAGGGGCATCGGAAGGCGGCTTATGGCTTTTCTCCAGATAGATGTTCGAGGCGACGACCTGATAGCCCGCGATGGCGAACGCCTGGATCGCGGCGGTCCACTCGTCCGCGACCTCCTATGCGGGTCCGCCGTGATGGGGCCCGCCGATCTCGGCGGCGAGCGAGGAGGATCAGAAGGTCGGCGACGTTCGTCCCTGTGGGACCGGTGACGATCAGGTCGCCGAGGGCCTGGAAGAACGCGTAGGAATTGTTCTCCCGGAGGAAGTCTTCCGGATCGAGTCCCAGCCTCCGCGCCCTCGCCATCGTGTCCCCATCGACGATCGCACCCGCCGCCTCCGTATCTCCATCGATTCCATCCGTGCCGCACGAGAGGAGCACGGCATGCCTCCCCTCCATCGCGTTGGCGGCAGAGAGGACGAGTTCCTGATTCCGACCTCCCCGTCCTCTTCCGACGACTCGGACCGTGGTCTCTCCGCCCGCGATGACTCCGATCGCGGCGGCATCGGGAGCCCACTCCAATGCGTGCGATGAAAAGGACGGCCCGACCTTCCTCGCCTCGCCTTCGACAGAAGTCGACCAGAGGCGCACACGATATCCGCGTCGGCGGGCTTCCTTCATTGCTGCACGGCAGGCGAGAGACAGGTCTGCGACGATCAGATTGTGGACTCGCCGCCGGACGGATTGCTCGAGCTTCGGCTCGGCCGGCGCGGCCTCCAGCCTCGTACGGACCGTCGGAGGCATTTCTTCCCATAGGCCGTGTGTACGGAGGACTTGCATCGCCCGTGCCCCCCGGGAGGAGTCGATCGCGGTCGGCCCCGATCCGATGTCCTCGATTGGATTGCCGACGATGTCCGAGACGATCAGCCCGACCACGGTCGCTCCTCGAGCGGCCGCGCGGGCGGCGAGGCGGCCCCCCTTCACCCGAGAGAGTCCTTTCCGGACCTCGTTGACGTCCCGGATGGGAAGGCCGCTCCGGAGGAGGGATCCGTAGGCCATGCGGAGGTCCTCGAGAGGGATGGGGCTCGCCTCGAACATCGCCGAGGCCCCGCCGGAGACGAGGACGAGCAGGAGATCGTCTCGGCCTAGGCGGTCGACCAGTTGGAGGGCGGCCTCGCCCGCCGCCAGGCTCCCCTCATCGGGCAGGGGATGAGACCCCACGAACGAGCGAACCCGGTCCTTCGGAATGTCGGTCGGCGGTCGGTTCGAAGCCAAGATTCCGGAGGCGATGGGCAACTTCCCGACGGCAGCGCGCGCCATGGGAACGGCGGCTTTGCCGACCGCAAGAAGATGGGTCCGATGACCCTGTAGAGGAAACGAACGCCCTGGCGTCTCTAAGGTTCGGCCCCGAACTCGAAGCGCACTTTCGACAATCCGTTCCGGATCGATCGCGCCTAGCGCGGCGGCCAAGCACGCGAGTGCGTCCTGCCGAAGGTCCTGAAGGCTCTCATCGTTGACGTTGCTCAGCAAGCGCTTCAAGCCTTCCAAAGAGGGTTTCTCTCGAAGCCCAGCGCCACCCGATTCAGCCCCTCGTTTTTTCACGGACTTTGCCACGGCGTGGTCCCACAGTCCGACCCTACTCAAGCCTTCCGGCCTCAAGCTGCGACCGGTGTCCTCTCCGCGACCTCTCGGGTCGAACTCCGCGCGGCCTTAGAACGTGACGAGCGGTTTGCCCGTCAGTTCGTTGACGGCGAAGTTGATGAAGAAGAACCCGAAGAAGACCACGTTGAGGAGCAGCACGATGTAGGACCACCACCGAAGCCGCGCCACCTTCGGTAGCCGCCGGTTCAGGTAGATCACCGCGAACGGCATGATCATCGCCGGAAGGTTCGAGAAGTTCGCGGAGACCTGGATCAGCCGGAACGGAGGAAGGAGGAACAGGAATCCGGTGATCGCCCCGGCAAGTAACAGCAAGAACGGGTAGTAGAACCGCCGCGGATTCCCCTGTGTGAACCGCCGGAACCGGGCGCTGATCGCGTGGGCGCCGTCGACGAACTGTCGGCTGAGCAGGTCGAACACGCCAAGCTGCGTGCTGAAGAGGATGAAGAAGCCCACGACCAACGCCCAGGTCCGCAAGAACGGACCGAACTGAAGCCCGAGCTGGTCGGCCGCATACGTGGGGATGTTGAGATCCGTGACCGGGGCACCGGAGGTCTGGCGGAGCTGATAGACGATCATCGTGGGGAGCATCATGCCGAAGAGCGCGCCGACGAAGAAGACGGCCCACTGGTCGATGAGGAGGTACTTGAACCAACGTTTCCAGCGGGCGATGTTCTTCGGGTCTTCCGGGAAAATCATGCCGGAGGGCCGCACCTCCACCTGCTTGCCGCCCACGAGGCCCGCGATGTACCCGACTCGGTGGCCCATCCCGTACCCTTTGTCCCGATAGTAGCTGATCGCCACGTAGTTCAGGCCGGAGGCGAGGGCCGTGAAGCCCGCCAGCGCACCGAGGTTGGTCGCGCTCGTGCCCGACGGCGGGGCGGCTGGGATCACGAGGGAGGCGAAGGAACTGCCCCAGACGGCCGCGGGGACCACGATGATCGCGATGATGGCGACCGAGGCGAGGATGAACACCACCATGATCCAGTTCGCGATCTCCAGGGTTCGGGAGATCTTCTTGCCGAATAGGGTGATGACGAACACGACGAGGAGGAGTCCGGCCCCCAGCGCCTTGACGGTCGGGAGCTCAGCAGCCGTCCGCGCGCGCCCAAAGATGAGCGGGAAGAGACTCTCCCCCGCGTTGGCCGCCCAGCCCCCCCAGATGAAGGCGAGGTAGAACAGGCCGACCGCGAGGGGGGTCCACAGGAGGAATCCCGGAGGCACGCGGCCGAAGGCGACGACGGGGGCCTCGCCCGTGGCGACCGTAAAGCGTCCGAGCTCGACATTGTAGAAAACTTGTAGCAGGGCGGAGACGAGGACGACCCAACCGATCCCGACGAAGCCGCCCGCCCCGCCGACCGTGCGGGGCCCGACGAGCCACTCCCCACTCCCGATCGAAATCCCGAGGGCGATCATGCTCGGCCCCAGGACGTACAGGACCAGTTGCTTGGGACCAATCCGGCCCTTGATGTTGAAGACCTCTTCCGGCTCCGGCAGGTCCGCGACGGGCAGCGGAGGACGGCTCACTCCGATTTGCACGAACTCGCCCGTAACAGCCTCCTTCTTCGGTCCTTCCTCCATCATCTCAACCACGGACGATTCCTCCCTTCAAGCCCTGAGGGGGACGCGAACCTGCGGAGGCTTCGCCCGACCGAACCGCCCGAAGGCGTAACTCCGATGGATGGACGGCAAAGCCGCCTCCCCCGGCCGGAAAATGGCGTGCTACTACTTGACTCTCATGGTTCATGTCGAACTCCCAGCGGGTTGCGAGGTGCCCCCGAGCCTTTGGGGGAGCCTGAAACCAAGGCGGTTCCAAGGTCTTTAGGCGGCTCGGCCGCTTTCCTCGTGGGGATGACCACGCATCGCCGACTCGCCGGGCTGCCGTCGGAGTTGAAAAAGATTGTCGGGAAAGCCCAGGTGATCCAGGAAGGCGAGTTCTTCGAGGAGCACCGCAAGGACATGGCGGACTACGAAGGCACCCCGGCCGTCGTCGTCCGGCCCCAATCAGAGGAACAGGTCTCCGCGATCGTCCAGCTCGCGAACCGCCGAGAGGTCCCCATCCTCGCATGGGGAGCCGGCTCGAGCCTCACGGGGGCGGTCGTCCGAGATGGCGCCATTGTGGTCGACATGAGACGCTTCGACCGGATCCTCAAGATCGATCCGGTGAACTGGTACGTCGACGTGCAGCCGGGCGTCGTCCTCGACGACCTCGGAAACGCCCTCAAGGCGCAGGGATTCTTCTTCCCGCCGGATCCGGCGAGCAGCTTCCTGTGCACCGTCGGCGGGGCGATCGCGACGGGCGCCGGGGGCATGCGGTGCGTCCGGTACGGGACGATGAAGGACTGGGTGCTGGCCCTCCGTGTCGTCCTCCCGAACGGCGAGGTGACCAGCCTCGGCGAACCGCTCCCGAAGAACCGGGCGGGCTACGATCTCGTTCGCCTGTTCGTCGGGAGCGAGGGGACCCTCGGCATCATCACCCAGGCCACGTTGAAAATCCTTCCCCTTCCGGGGGTCCGAATCCGGAGGATGCTCGTCCAATTCGCGGACTGGCCCACCGCGGGGGAGGCGATCAAAGGCCTCCGGAAGGCCCGGGTGGTCCCCGACCTGCTCGAGTTCCTCGACCGCGAGACCATCGCCGCGGTGAACCGGTCCTTCGATTTCCACGTCGAGGAGGCCGAGGCGACCCTCCTTGTCGACCTCGAGGAGCCGTCGATCCCGGCGGCCACGGAGGTCTTCCGCGTCCATCACGCCCTGGGCATCCGCCCGGCCGCGGACGAGGCCGAAGCGGATCGGCTGTACCAGGTCCGAGCCCGTGCCTACCTCGCGTTGAAGGAACGCGCGTCCGGGATCCAGATCGAGGACGTCGTCGTCCCGATCGACCGCCTCGCGGAATACCTTCGGTTCGTGAAGGAGGTGGCGGCGCGGCACCACGTGCAGATCCCGGTCGTGGGGCATGCGGGGGACGGGAACGTCCATCCGGCCATCCTGTATGACAAGGCGGACGCCAAAAGCCGAGAAGCCGCGACGGCCGCTTTCGAGGAGATATGCCGATATGCGATCCGGGTCGGCGGGAGCGTGACCGGAGAGCACGGGGTCGGGTCCCAGAAGGTCGCCCTCTTCCGAGCCCAGCTTGAGGCCCATGGCGGAGGCGAGAGCCTCCGACTCATGAAGGAGATCAAGCGGGTCTTCGACCCGAAGGGAATCATGAATCCGGGAAAATACGTCGACGCGGCTTGAATTCGCCAGGGGCGCTCGGAACCTACCCGGCCCCCTCGAAACGAACCATGTCGAGCGGATGGAGGATTGCGCGCCCCAACCCGTCCCGTAATTGCAGCGTGCACACGCTGCTTTCGGTCGCGATCAGGTTGCATTCGCTCTGCCGGAACTGCTCGAACAGCTTTTCCCCGACGGCCATGGAGAGGTCGTAGCCGAGCCACCCACTCTTCATCCCGAAAGTTCCCGCGATTCCACAACACGTGCCCGTCTCGACGGCGCGCACGCGGTACGACGCGCGTTCGAGGAACCGCATCGCCGGTGCCCCCGAGGTCAGAGCGCGGTCGTGACAGGGGATGTGGAACCCAACGACGCCCGCGACATCGCGGCTCGGACGCAGCGGGAGGCCCGCGAGCCCTCGCTCGATGAATTCGAAGAAACCGAAGGCATGCGTTCCGACCTTCGTCGCGAGTTCGCCCTCCCGGAGTTTCGGATACACCTTGCGGAGCATGTAGACGGCCGTCGGTTCCGTCGACACGATGTCGTAACCTTGGTCGACGAGGGGCCCGAGGATCCGGAGGTTGAATTCTGCCAGGGCCGAGGCCTTGCCGAGCCGTCCATACGACACGTACGGCATCCCGCTCCACCGCACGTCGGGGATGAGGACCGAATATCCGAGTCGCTCCAGGATTTCGATCGCCTTGAGTCCGAGGTCCGGGTTGTTGTATTCCGCGTACAAGTCCGGAAAGAAGGCGACTTTACCGACGCGACCGACCTTCGTCCCACGGGCCCTGACCCGGGACCGCAGGGTGCGCCGGGCGAACGGCGGCAGCGTCCTCCGGCGGTCGACCCCCAACGTCCATTCCATCAGGATCCGCGCCGGACCCCTCCGGAAGAGTCCGTTCGCCAGCGGGGCCATGAGACAGGCCACCTTCGCGAAGGCCTCCGAGGCCATGAAGAACCGCTCCGCGGTCGGCTGGCCATGCGCCTCGACGTCTTGCTCCTTCACCTTGGCAATCATGAAGGGGATGTCGATGTCGACGGGACAGATCTCGTGACAGAGGCCGCAAGAGACGCAGAGGTGGGCGAAGCTGGCCTCTTCGAGGCCATGGACGTTCGCGGTCCAAGGGATGCCGATCGGACCGGGATAGATGTGCCCGAAGACGTGGCCGCCCGTGACGCCGTAGGTCGGGCAGACGTTCATGCACGCCCCGCAACGGATGCAATTCAGCGCATCCCGGAAAATCGGATCCGCTCGCATGCGGGTCCGTCCGTTGTCTAAGATGATTACGTGAAATTCCCGACCGGCCGGGTCCCCCGCGACGGGTTGTCGATGGGAGATGAGGGAAACATACACGGTCATTCGCTGGCCCGTGGCGCTGATCGCATGCCCGCGGACCAGGTCGGCGGCATCCTCCCAGTGGCGGACGATCTTCTCGAGGCCGATGAGGGCGACATGGACCCGGGGCACGCTCGTGACGAGTCGGCCGTTCCCTTCGTTCGTCTCGACGACGATGGAACCGGTCTCCGCGACACCGATGTTCGCTCCCGTCACCCCCACCTTCGCGGCGAGGAACAAGGGACGGAGTTTCGCGCGGACCGCGGACAGGATGCTCGAAGGCTCCGAAGCGATCGGTTCTCCGTATTCCTCCGTGAGCATCTTCGCAATCCGATCGGACGTCATGTGAATCGCCGGGAAGACGAGATGGGACGGCTTCTCCCCCGCCACTTGACAGAGGAGCTCGCCCAGGTCCGTCTCGATGGCGCGGATCCCTTCCGCGGCGAGGCCTTGGTTCATCTCGATCTCCTCCGAGGTGAGGGACTTCGATTTCACGAGGAATTCCGCGCCCTGGGCCCGGCAGACGTCGAGCAGATACCGGACGGCCTCCTGACCTGTCGCCGCGAAGAGCACGCGTCCGCCGTTCGCTCGGACGGCGTCGGCAAAGGCCTCCGCGATCGACGGATCCTGGGCCGCGGTCTCCTTGATGGACCGCACCCGATCCCGGAACGCGGGCAGGTCGAGGCCCGCCTGCTCGATCGTCGCGGCCCGATTCGCTCGACCTCGCTCCATCGCCTCCCAGAGCTTGCCGATCCGCTCCGGTTCCTCGATGGACCGCCGTACGTCCGCCGCGAGCCGTTGGCGTCCTTTGGGCACCCGCCTACCTCCCTTCGTACCAGTCGAGGAGCACGACGTGGAGAGAATGGGGACCGTGGACCCCGTACAGGAGGCGGAGTTCGATGTCTCCCGTCCGGCTCGGCCCGGAAATGAAGGTGATCGTGGGCCTCTGTCCGGGGCCGCTCGAGCGGAGCAGGCCGCCCGCGAAGGCCATCGCCTCGGCGACGTCCCGGACCAACCGCCCCGCGGGAAGGAGGACCACGTGCACGATCGGCAGGGATGCGGCGAGCCGCGCCGTATCGTCGCGGGCCACCTCGCCGAGCGCTCCGTCCTCCGCAATCGCGAAATCCGCCCACGTGATCCCGACGTCCGCGGCGGCGCAGGCGGCGAGGGCGTCCTCCGAAGGGAGGTCTTCGACAAACGCGATGGACAGGTCCTTCAGGGCGACGGCGACGAGGTCGCGGAGCTCCCGCGGAAGGTTCGCGACGACGACTCGATTCGCGCCGTGCCCCTTCAAGATCGATTCGAGGAGCACCGGGGTCATCGCACGGGTGGCTGCCTCATGGGGCTCTGCTTTCAACGCGCGAAGCGCGACCTTGAAGAGGTCCGAAAGTTCCGGCCGTGAAAGAACGGCTCCCGCCCCCGGTGGACGAGATAACGCGCGAGGGCTTATGGGCTTCACGTACCGAACCGCAACGCCACCGGGGAAGGACCCGCGGCCTAGCCGCCGCGGGGCTTCGTTTCCGTGACGTCCGAAGACGACTCATCCGCGGGGCGACGTTCCCTTTCGACGGCACGGAGGGCCCGTTTGAACAAGGGGGTGGGCAGGATGGTGACGAGGATCAACACGAAGACGATCACGGAAAACAGAGCGTCGCCGATCACGCCGGCCGTCAGGGCTGCGACCGCGACGATAAGCCCGACCTCGCCGCGAGGGGTCATGCCCCAGCCGATCGCGACCGCCTCGTGGGCGGTCATCTTCGCGAGACGGGCCGGCAGGCTACAGCCGATGACCTTCGTGATCACGGCGACGACGGTCAGGGCCGCCGCGAGCGGGATCAGGCCGATCTGGGCCGCGACGGCGGGGACGTTGACTTGGAGTCCTAGGGACACGAAGAAAATCGGCGTGAAGACGGCCGCGAGATGACGGGCCCCTTCGGAGAAGTCTTTCTGGAACGCCGCGCCGGCGAACACGCTGCCTGCGAGGAACGCGCCGACGACGGCGGACAGGCCGATCGATTCCGCGGTGAGCGCGAAGAGGAACGTGATCGCCATCGCGATGAGGAATCCGCTGTGCGGGAGTCCTAGCTTCTTTCCCTCGGCTTGGATTCGCAGGACGATCCGCCGGAACACATAGACGCCCGCGGCCATCCCGATGGCGAGAAATCCCACGGCTTCGGCAAGGAGGATCGCGAGGTCCAAGGCACTCACCCGCCCCGCCGACGTGCCCACGACGACGGACAGGACAATGAGGCCGAGGACGTCGTCGACGACCGCCGCTCCCAGAATGGTCTGGGCAACCGGGTCCTTGAGGAAGTTGAACTCGAGGAGGACGGCGGCCGTGATGGCCACGCTCGTCGCCGTGAACGTGGCACCGACGAACAAGGCCATCGTGAACCGCGTGCCGTTG
>VBLT01000100.1 GCA_005878615.1 Methanobacteriota archaeon | reverse complement strand
AAGTGAATCTGGACACCAGCGGAACGCCGGCGTACCTTGACGCGCGCTATAAACAGATGATGACTTGCCTATCGTCTTTGGTTGCTGAAAGGGAGAATGGGACGCCGCAACTGGAAACCGGTGCTCTCGAAGCAGCATCGGAGCGCGAATTCTCACGCAACGAGAAGATCGCGCGAGAAGGCTACTCCGGTTTTCTCCACGAGTGGGAGCCTCGTAGCGGAATCGATGCCGACAGAATGAGGATCGTTTCTCTCAAAGAGGGTCCTTCTATGGAGGGATGGATCGTCTAGATGCCGTCCAACGGCACCTCGTAATCGATCCCGCGAAGGAACGACGAGCGAGCGAGGATGTAGACGGAGAGGAGCGAGTAGAGGATCAGGCCGAACCATCCGTAGCTCACGAACAGGATCGCCGTCGTGTTGGCGATATAGTACGTTGTCAGGAACGCGTCGGATCCCGGGAGCAGGATCGCTCCGATCGCGACGTAGAGACACGCGACGATGGACGGACCGACCAAGGGGACGATGGACAGAGGCGCGGAGCTCCCTGATTCTCCTTCTGCGGGAGGAAGACCGACGTTCGCGAGGGACGTCCCGATCGTTTCGCGCGCCCTCGCGACCCGATCGATCGCGGCGGAATAGTTGCCGGTGTCGAGCAGGGCGACGCCTTCGGCCGCGGTCAGTTCGGCGGCGTGCACCTGTTGCGTTGCAACCTTCGTGTGCTCGATGTCGACGAGGACGCTTTGCAAGTCCTGCGCGATGTGTTCGACGAGCGAGGACTCGAGTGTGTCCTTCAGCTGTTCGACGACCCGGACCCGATACGTGAGGTCTCCCTCCCGGCCCGCGGTCGCGTCGGCGACGACCCGCCGGATCTCGGGGACGTTGAGTCCGGCCTTCTTCGCCGCGACGAGCAGCGGCTTGATCTCATCGACGAGTCGAAGCAAGACCTGGGTCATCTCCCGGTCCTCGGGCAGCAGCCCGCCTTTCCGCGCGCGGATCCCCGCGAGCCGATCCATCATCTTTCCTGGAGAGGTCGCATCGGTCGTCGGGAGCAACCGCGACAGCGCCGCGGACACCGCGGCGGCATCGCGTTTTCGGCGCAGGTCCATGTACGGCGATGGATCCTCCCCGGATTCCTCCAGGAGTCCATCGACGGCCCACTGCGAATCCGGGTTCCGCGGGATCCGCGAGGGCGGTGGGAACGCGCTCAAGGTCAGAGTCTCGGGGGAACGCCCGCGGCCTCCGATCGAGCTCGTCGAACCTCTCGGCCCCCATGCGCGCGCGAGGTGGGGCAGGATCGAGGCCGTGAGGAACAGCCCGATAAGGACCACCAGGCCTCCGAGCATCGTCGTTTGGTAGACGGCCCGCGAGATCTCGGGCGAGTACGCGCCTTGGCTCGCCCGGTGGGCGAACGAATACGCGAGGTACCCGACGGACGCGAAGAACCCGAAGAATGCTATTGCTAGAAAGCGAGGACGAACAAGTCCCAATCCCTCACCCGCAAGGAAGGTATTGCAGGATAGTGGGATAAGAACGTTCCGTTTGCGTCGTCGCGACGTGTTTGCGCCGCCCATTCGGCGGTCTAGCTCTGGGCCGGGCCGACCCACCGGGCCTCGGGGGCCGACTCGTCCTGCGGCGCCGACGACGGCGCGCGCAGCCGCTTCTTCAGGAGGGCGAGTGCGATCCGGATTCCCTCTCTCAGGTGGAGCTTCGGCTCGCCGAGGCGCTGATGGTACTCGATCGGCACTTGGACGATCGGGATTTTCCGCAGCGCGCACTCCGCGAAGATGTCCGCCTCGAGGTCGAACCCGTCCGCGGTCAGGCCGAGGGACTTGAGCCGCTCCGAAACGAAGGCCCACATCCCGCTGCAGAGGTCGGAGATGGGCGTGGCGTACAGGAAGGACGCGAACCAGCTGAGCAGGCGGTTCCCGAGGTAGTTCGTGGCCGTCATGGCCCCCTCATCGATCTTGCCGAGGAACCGGGATCCGAGGACGACCGGAGAATCCGCCCCGAGGAACCCGACGAGGTCCGGGATCGCTTCGGGAGGGTAGGTGCCGTCCGGGTCCATGAACAAGGCAAAGTCCTCCTGAATCCTCGGCACGAACTCCCGGAACGCGGCGCCCTTGCCGCGGCCGCTCTGGACGAACACCTCGGCGCCGAACCGCGTCGCGACGGCCCGTGTCTGGTCGGTGGAGTGCCCATCCAACAGGTAGACGCTGTAGGCGAGGCCGCGCTGGTGGAGCGTCGCCTGCGGGATCCTCTTGAGGACCTCCGCGAGGCCGAGTTCCTCGTTCAGGGCGGGAAGGAGGATGGAGAGGCTTGGCAGGGTCGGATTCTCGGCCGCCCCCAACGGGAGAGGATCGATCGGGTCTTCGACCCCACGACTCAATGGAAAGGAGGGGATCGGGCC
This sequence comes from Methanobacteriota archaeon, assembly GCA_005878615.1. Taxonomy (GTDB): domain Archaea; phylum Thermoplasmatota; class Thermoplasmata; order RBG-16-68-12; family RBG-16-68-12; genus RBG-16-68-12. The sequence goes on along the minus strand of VBLT01000100.1, from coordinate 29,067 downwards.
GGTCGGTGGCTCTGGCCCGTGCTGAGAGCCCCCCGACGGTGCCCACTCTCCCTTGTTAGGGTCCATTCGAACTCGCACCTCCTCTCCACGTATTTTCTATGGCGGTCTCGTGTCAACTCGATCTAAACGAGTTCGGTTGAACACGGCCTTTTGTCTCGGACGGCAAACATTTCGTCGGTCGGTCATTTTGTTTCTGGCACACGTTTTGCCGACGGCATCAGAATTGATACGAACGGAACGGGGAAACGATGGAGGCCTCGTCGGACTCGTTCTCACACACGAAAATGTCGATGCCGGTCGCACGACGCGAAAGGGCGGTCCGTTTTTGTCGGACACGCTCACCGTCGCGGGCGACCGGGCCTAGCTTTTTGAGGGGGCAAAAGAATGCATACATCCTCCTGTGGGTGTGGAGGCGGATCGGATGGGGCGCGAGTCGTCAACGAATCTGGAGCAGGCCGCCCTATCCTTCCTTTCGGCGATCGATCCGGAGCGGGGGATCGACGCGGCCTTGTTCCTCCGGAGGACCGGATTGGTCCTGGCCTCGTGGACGCGGGAAGGCATCCGACTCGACGTCGTGAGCGTCATGGCGGCCACGATGCTCGCCTCGATCGACACGATCCTCGAGGCCCTCGGAGGATCTGCGTCGGAGTCCGTGGCGGTCGAGGGCGGCGACCACCAGATGGTCGCCACGAAGATCGGATCGAAGGCGTTCCTCGTCGTCATCGCGAGAAAATCCGTGGCGCGAAGCGCCGTGCGAAAGACGGTGCGCGAACTCGTGACGCAACTCTCGAAAATCGCGAGCGAGATGGGCTCTCCCCTCGAGGGAACGACGGCCCATCCTAGAGTTAAAGTACGTCCTCCCCGATGAGTGAAAGGGTTGGGGGTTTTCGTGATGCAGGACACGAGCCCGAGCGCCTACGGATTCCTCGGGACCGTGGAGGCCATCGACTACGTCCTCCGCGCGTTCTCCCGGACGAGCGGCGCGATCTCGATCCAAGCGACATCCTTCCTGATCGGCGCCGCGATCATGGCGGGCCTCAAACATCCGGTCCGTCGACGGATCTACGACCACCTCATCCGATTGCCGGGGGACCATTTCCGGTCCGTCGCGCGCTCGCTGGACATCGCGATCGGCACGGCGCGCTATCACCTTGCCGCGCTCGTGCGAGAAGGGCTCGTCTACAAGGAGGATACGAACGGACGCGCACGGTACTACGTGAAGGCGGGCGCGGCCGACGTGAACCGCCTGTACGCCCAGCATTGGGAGTTCCGCGACGTCCGCCTCCGGATTGTCGCAGTGCTGCGGCGCCTCGATCGGGCGCAGCCCGCGACGATCTCGAAGGTCCTCGGCATCAGCCGCCAGCTCGTGTCGTACCATCTCGTGCGCCTCGAGAAGGCGGGACGGGTTCGGCGCGAAGGGTCCTTGTATCGTCTCGCTTCGCCGGGGTCCGTCCGGGGCGCGCACGATGGCAAGGTCCGCCTCGGGACGAAGCCTTAATCAAGGACCCCGCGATGAGTTGCATCGTTGCCCGAGCGCGTCCGGGGGCCCGCGTTCCTCGACATCGTGACCCTCGCCCTCTCCCTGACCGGGATCATCGGACTGACCTCCGTCTTCCTCGAGTTCAAAAGCGGAATCATTCGGGTCCCGCGACTCCTGTTCCTGGCCTACATGGCGATGATGTGCGCGCCGTACTTCGTGGCCCTCGTCCGGACGCCGAAGCTCCCGTTCCTCATCCCGCCGATCGTCATCCTGTTCGTCATCTATCCTCTCGCCGCGCCGCACGGCATCATCTATTCGACGGACCCGATCTTCAACTACTCCTTCACCGCCGACGTCGTGAACAGCGGCTTCTGGGCCCCCGGGGCCGGGAACGGCTTTGCGCGGACGTATTCGTTCTACCCGCTCGGCAACGTCTTCATGGGCTACGTCATCCTGACGGCGGGCTTGCCCGGCGCGGCGGTCTACGCGTGGATTGAGGCCCTCCTCCGGCTCGCGGCCGTCCCGGCGACCGTCTTCGCGATCGGGCGGCGCCTGTTCAGCACGCGGATCGCGGCGCTCGGCGTCTTCTTCTACCTGGGGACCGCCTCGATCCTGTTCAACGTCCCGGTGCAGCAGGGAGTGGGCATCATCTTCGTCGGCCTCTCGCTCCTCGCCCTCGTCATGCTGACGCGGAGCCCGGACCAAAGCTCGCAGCGCCGGGCCCAGGTCCTGTTCGTCTTCGTCGCGGGCGGGATCGTGATGACGCACCACCTGTCCTCGTATATTTTCGCGGGCTGGCTCGGCGCGCTCGTGGTCCTCATGTCGCGTTCGAGATTCCGGCCGCTCGTCGGGACCTTCCGCTTCGGGACCCTCTTCATCTATTTCATCGCCATCTTGGCCCTCTACATCACCTTCTTCACGTACGCGATCTTCCAAGGGCATGAGCAGAACCTGACCACGGTCATCGGCCGCTTCACCACGCCGGAGAACTTTCCGCCCGCGGGCCCCAGCGCCGGTCTCGGGCGGACATTCGCGACGGAAGAGATCGCCTGGCTTGCCGCCTCTGTGCTCACCGTCCTACTGCTCGGCCTCGCCAGCCTGTACCGGTTCCGCGATTCCCGGGAGCACTCGTTCGCCGTAGCCAACGGCCTCGTCGCCGCGACGATCGTCGTCGTCACGCTTCCGTTGGTCTCCACAGGCTTCAGCTTCGTCACGCTCCGGATCGGAGAGTACACGAATCTAATCATGGGGCCTTTCGCCGCGGCCACCCTGATCCGGATGGCGGGGGCATCCACGGGCCGCTGGTCCCGCCTCGTGAGGAGCGTGAGCCGGAACCGCGATTGGCTTCCCCGTCTGGCCGTCTGCCTCCTTGCCGCGGCCGTGTTCATGGGAGGCAACCTCGCCGGGTCCGCCGTCCGACCGTACTTCGAGGAGCCGTCCCAGCGCACGACCGACTCTCCGCTCTTCTTCAGCCAGGACGACCTCCGCGCCGCGGATTGGGCCCTCCAAGCGTACGGACACCATCGCATCTGGGGCGACCAGCTGGCGATCGATGCGTTCGCGGGCTTTGCGAACATGGAGATCGACTACGGTGGATCCGCGATTTTCACGGCGTCGACGATGGACACGGCCGTCTGGTCGAAGCTCGCCGTGGGAGACTACATCGCCGTCAACACGTTGATGTTGAAGATGCGGCCGAACTTCTACCTCCAGCCCGCGTTGCCGGGCCCCCTCAACCTCACGCAGGTCAACAAGTTCGCCAACAATCGGCAGCTCGCGGTCGTGTTCGAAGATGGGACCTTCATCATCTACCGCGTGATGGCACTCCCGCCTCCGTGATCCGGCCTCACGTCATGTCGACCGGCAAGGAGACCACCCGGACCAGTTTTGGATTGTTTGCGGCCACCAGACTAAACGTCAGGAAGAAGGTGCCGCTCGCCGCGTCCACGAGGATCGAATAGGTCTGCGTCCAGGTACCTTCCAAAGGGAGGAAGATCGACTCCGTGTACTCGCCGTAGGCCGCCGATCCGTTGCCCAGGACCGTCGCGTCGAAGTGCAACACCGGGCCGGCCGGGACCCGAACGTAGGTGTCGTTGGCCCTCACGTTCGTCGGGACGAGACGGATCCGGAGCGTGAAGGTCCCAGACGTTGCGTTCCCCAGGGCGGTGACGGTGAGGTTCTTCGCCTCGCGGCTCGCGAATGACCGCGGCGGCGGGAGGGAATTCGCCGTGCCATCGGGACCGGTGATTCCGAAGGCGATCTGGTGCTCCACGGGAAATTGGAGTGCGGCCGTGGACAGCAGGAAGGCCGTGGCGCCGACAACCGCGACGAAGAGGGCGGCGACGACGCCCTTCTCGCCGGGCGAATAGTCCGAGAAGTCGAAGAGCCCCTTGGCGTAGGCGACGGCCGAGGCCCAGGGCCGACCACCGGGCCGGCGCATGAGGAAGGCGATGACGGCGATGGGCAGCCCGATCGTCACGACCGCGAACTCGGTGATCGGGATGTGGGCGATCGAGACCGCGAGCGCCGACACGGACGTGAGGATGATCGTCAGCCCCACGGTGAAGGCCAGGATTTCCGCGGGCGACATGGGGAGGCGGTTTCCCGCGATCAGGGCGAGGGCGCAATAGCCCATCGCGAAGAAGGCGGCGATCGCCACGACGGACCGGATCGCGCTCGGAGGCGAGACCACGGCGAGGATCGCGTACAGTGCGAGGACCGCGACCGCCAGGCCGATGTAGGGGAAGGTCGCCCCGCTCGTGCGAGGCTTTTCGGCAGGCAACATCGCGGACGGCCCGGCATTGAAACCGGGGGCCACTCAAAAACCCTCGCCCGGACGTCCTAGCGTTTCACGAACGAGACATACGTTTTCGCAATCGAGGGCCAATCGGGAGTCTCCCGCATCCAGGCCTCGTTCTTCCGTCCGAGATCCTGTCGTCGGCCGTCCTCGAGCGCCCCTCGGATGGCCCCGGCGATGTCCGCGGGATCTCGCGGCCTCGCGAACGCGAGGCCCGTCCGCCCTTCCAACTCGCGGATCGGATGGACTCGTGTGGTCACGACCGGCAACCCGGCGGCCACCGCTTCAAGGAGGACGAGGGGAAGTCCCGTGCGGACGAATCGATATGGGAACACGGCGGCCTGCGACCGTTGGTAAATGGCTCGCAGCTCATCTTTCGTCACCAGCCCGCGAATCTGGAGGACTTCGTGAACTCCGATGCGGTGCCGGGTCGCCGCGAGCCCAGGGACGGTTCCGTCGCGGAGAAGGAGGAGGACTTGGGTCGGACGATCCGGTGGCAGGACGCGGGCCAGGCGGACCACATCGCCCACGCCGCGGGTCGGTTCGGGAGGTCCCGTGAAGACCACCCGCTGGGACCCCGGCGGCAGGACGAGCGAAAGGCGCTCTCCGAGCGGAGTCGGCGTCCGGTCCCGGAAGGACGGATCGAACGGATGGCGGACGACATGGGAGGAGCCGGCCGCGAGGCCTGCCCACACCGCGGACGTGCGATCGCTTTCCCAGAGGAACACGAACTCGTCGACATAGCGGGACGCCTCACGCCAGGTGCCGAGTTTCCGCGACGCGTAGAGGCCCGCGTGATGCATGTCCAAAAGGATCTCAGGGGCGAGGTCCGGGTCAAGGAATCGTCGAGCGAGGTCGGTCCCCCGGTGGAGCGGGCGCAGGAACACGCCGATCAAAGAGCCTCGAGAGTCCGCCGGAGGTGTCGGTTGGCGCATGGAAAAGAACAGGCTGGCCGTCATCCGCACTACGCCGCCGTTGGCGTTGTGGTTCTCCATGAGTCTGCGGAGGCCGCGGGCTGTCCGGAAATCGCCTCGCTCCGGATGGCGCACGACCGGCACACCGTTCCACGAAGGCAAGCCCTCCTCCGTGGTCAGGGCGAACGCCTCGTGGCCCTCCTGCTGGAGAGACCGGGCCAGTCGACCCAGGTATCGCCACGGTTGCAGGTTCAACTGGGCCGGCGGGAGGGTCTCCGTGATGATCGCGATGCGCAGGGTTTCCATGGTCCGCCTCGTGCGCGGCCGTTCGTTCCCGCCGAGGTCGCTGAGAGATTCGGTCGGGGGCCATCAACTATCGCGTGGATCTCGTCCCGGAGCCGGGATGGACTTGCAAGGGGAGGCGAATTTAAAATATGCCATGGACCTATTGTCTGACCGGGCGGTGAAAGGTCCCTGCGGATCCTCATAGTAGGTTCACGAATCTTGCCGTTCCGTCACGCCGGGGACAAGAACTTCTGGCTGGACATCTTCCGCGGCCTCAAGCGTCTCGGCCATGAGCTTCGGATCGTGTCCGTGATGGTCGAGGACGTCCCGGACGATGGATTGCCGATCCACCGAGTCCCGCCCATTCCAATCCACTTCCGCCCGGACCAACGGATGAACGTGACGCACAATCACCTCGCCGGCACGAACAACTACGTGAGCAAGACTGTCAGCCTCCCGCGGCTCATCCGCGCGGTGCGGCGGGTGCGTTCGGAGTTCCGTCCCGACGTGATCCACTTCGTCGAAAACTACGGGCCCGCGATGCTGGCCCTCCGGGCGGCGTTCCCGCGGATCCCCATGAGCATCTCCGCGCCCACGTACCAGCCGAACCGCCCCCTGTACGATCTGTTCCTCGAAGCGAGCTTCGCCAGTTTCGACACGATCGTCCCGTTCTCGGATGCCTACCAGCGGCGCTTGATGGAGCTCCGATACCGACCGGATCGGGTCCGGATGATCCGATGGGGGATCGACACCGAACGCTTCTCCCCGCCGACCGGGGTCCAGCGAGAAGCGGCGAGGAAGGAGCTCGGACTTTCGGCGGACGCCCTCGTCAGCTTCTGGACGGGCTTCATCCAACAGACGACCGAGGACGATTTCCACGCGGCCGTGAAGACCGCGAACTTGGTCCTAGATCGAGAGTGTTCGGATCCGCGGAGGCCTTCCATGCCGCCCGCTTGGCGGCCGACGTCTTCCTGTCCCCCATTCAGGACGCGCGGTCCACCGCGGCACCGCCCCTCGCGTGGCTCGAGGCCCTGGCGATGGGCATCCCGATCCTGACGACCAACATCCCCGGATCCGAGGAGGCCGTCGTCGACGGGGTCAGCGGATTGCGGGTCCGTTCGCCCGAGGCCGCGAGCGAGCGGCTGCTCGAATTGGCCTCCAACGGTGGCCAACTCCAGCGGCTGCGGGAAGGTGCGCGACAGGTCGCCGTGGACCGATATTCGGTCGACCGTTCGTTGGCCGAGTACCTCGAGTTGTGGTCCGGCTTGGCGAACGGACCGAGAGGCCGCGCGCACCCGCGAAAGTCCGTGAACCCCTCCGACGCCCCGGACGCCCAGTGAGCGTTTTGGCCCGGTGCATGTGGCCGAATCGAACGAACGAGGCCGACGCCTTCTGTTTCTACGATGCCGCGAGCACCTGCTCGAAGTATCGCAGCGTCTCGTTGGACATCCGATCGAGGGAAAATCGATCCCGGGCCTGTTGCGCGGCCGCCGCCCCGAGTCGACGAGCGAGCGTTTCGTCGGAGAGAATCCGTTGCAATGCGCCGGCGAGCGCGTGGGGATCTCCGGGAGGGACCAGCAACGCCGACACGCCGTCCGAGACCATGTCCGTGACGCCGGGCACGTTGCTCGCGACGATCGGCTTGCCGAGGGCCATCGCTTCGATCAGGGAGTAAGGGCAACTTTCCATGAAGCTCGGGACGACGACCACGGATGCGCGCCGGAGGCGGGCGAGCAACTCCGTCCGAGGGATCACTCCGAGGAGCCGGACACGGTCCGGTCCCAAGCCGAGCGATTGCGCATGCCGCTGCCAGGTCTCGACCGCGCCGCTGCCCGTCACGTCCAGCCGCTGTCCGCCGCGGAGTTCCGTCAGGGCGCGGAACAGGACCGAGAGCCCCTTCCACCCGAGAAGCCTTCCCGTGAACAGGATCGGCGCGGCGTCCGACGGTTCCTCGCCGATCGGCGGAGCGTCGTCGAGGGAGAGTCCGTTCAGGACCGTCGCGGCGGTCCGCAGCCGCGGCTCGTAGGCGCCCATCACTTCGTTCCGGACAGCGTTGGACACGAACAAGGCGTGGCGGACGCGCTTCCAATAGTAGACTTCCGCGGGGAGCAACGCCGGGAGGACGGTCAACGTCGTCTTCTCCGATTCGTCCAGCGGGCTGCCCCGACGCCGGGCCTGCTGGATGCCGCGGGACTGGCCCAGGATGGTCGTGTGCGTCGTCACGACGATCGGGCAATCGACCCCCGAGGTCAGAAGGTCCGGCATCTGCGCATGGTGAACGATGAAAAGATCCGGCCGGTACTCGCGGATCAAATCCGGGAGCCGACGTCGGAGGGCGAGCTGGAATTTCAGATAGTTCGTCATCACGCTTCCACCGTTCGTCATCGGGACGGTCGTGACGTTCGGGATCGACGACCGCGCCTCTTTCCCTCCGAGGATCGTCACTTCGTGGCGGGGGCCGAGGCCGTGGAGCAGCTGGCTCACGTAGGTCCCAATCCCGCCCCAGATGCGACCGTATTCCGGAGCCGCTACCGCGATCTTCGTGGACTTCGTTCTCCTGATTTTTTCGAATCGCGAGACCCTCGGCGAACCTCGAGCGCCAGAACCCAATGGTAATTGCGAGGTCCGCGGGCGCGAGGGAGCCGTTCCTCCGTCTCGCTGAAACGTCAGCCGTTCGCCGCTATTTGAGGGTTCCCCGAACTCCCGACCATCGTCTCTCATTCCGAACCGAGGGAACGATACAACTCGAGGTGGGCCTCGGCGCAGGCTTCGGCGGAGAATCGTTCGAAGACGAAGGCCCGTGCTCGAGCGCCGATCTCCCGCTGCAGCCTCGCGTCGCCCGCCAACGCCTCGATCTGTCGGGCCATCGACGCGGGGCTCTCCGCGAGGAACCCGGTCCGTCCGTGCTCGATGATCTCGCGGTGGGCGTCGATGTCGGAGACCACCGACGGAAGGCCGGCGGCCATCGCCTCGATGACGGCGTTGGGAGAGCCTTCCCAGGGGGACGGGTAGACGAACACGTCCGACGCCGCCAGATACGATGGCACGTGGTCCCAAGGCACCTCGCCGATGAAGTGGGCTCGCGAGGCGACGTCGGCGAAGGTCGCGAGGAGCTCTCGATAATACCGGTCCCCGTAGTGCTCCTCCGTGTACCCGCCGACGATGACGGCCTCCGTGCGGGGCAGGAGCCGCAGGACCTCGAGGATCCACTCGAGACGTTTTTCGGGAATCACTTTCCCGACGTAGGTGAGGAGCGTCCGATCCGTCGGAAGACCGCGTAGACGTCGCGCCTCTTCCTTCGTCGGGAGGCGCTCGAACTTTCGAAGGTCCAGTCCGTTCCAGATCACCCGCGGACGGTAGGCGCGGAATCGATCGGCCAAGGCCTTCGAGTTCGTCACGACCACGCTCTGGGACAGGAAGGGGACCATCCCCGCTCTCGTCAGGCCTCCGGCCAGCGGGCCGTATCGCATCGCGATTTCGAGTCCGGGATCCGTCCCCAGACTCACGATCCTCGGAAAGACCCGCGCGAGATAGGTCGCGGGAAACGCGTAGTACGGGTCCAACGCGTGGAACACGTCCCCGCGGCGCCGCGTCGATCGGAGCGCCGCGCTCAAGGTTCGGATCCCTTTCGGGAACACGAGGGGCCCGGCCACGACGACGCCCGGTTCCTGCGTGAGATTCCGATGGGGACCCGGGGCGTCGAGGCACACCATTTCGACGTCGATCGTCCGGCGAAGGTTCTGGAACAGCTGGAACGCCTGCAGGGCGACGCCCCCGCCCTTGCCCAGGTGCGCGATGGCTAACACGACCCGAATGTCCGATCCCCTCCGAATGTTTCGACGCGATCCTCATTTCACGCGCTTTGAGTCGCCGATCGCCGAGGCGTTTCCTCCGTCCGGCAAGGCAGGATGGACTCGATGGAGGTACCTGAATTTTCCGGTGGGGAACCGCACCGATCGTCGCGGGGCATGCTCATCGCGTGACGAAGGCCCGAGCCATGGTCAGCATATGCCGAGGACGATCCCGCATCCGGCGGCCGAAGTAGGGCAGCCATTTCGGGCCGTACGAGATGTACTCCGCGACCCGCTGCCCCTTCCCGACCAGCTCCCCATGGAGCGGATCGCGGACGCCTTGCAACATCTCGAAGTCGAAGGGAGGCGGGCGATCCCGCGCGAGGTCCAGGGCTCGGTCGATCATCCGGGTGTCGTGGCTCGCGACCGCGAAGTCCCGGCCTTGGCGGAACAGCGTGTCGAGGTTCGACAGGTACGCCCGGTCGATCTCCTCTCGCGTTGCATACGAGACCTCCGGCGGTTCGGCGTACGCCCCCTTCACGAGACGAATCCGAGCCCCGGCTGAGATGAGCCGCTCGACGTCCCCGGGGGTCCGTTTCAGGTTCGCCTGGAGGCAGATCCCGACCTTATCGTGCTTCTCCAGGAGGCGCTCACAGAGCCAAATCGTGTCGTCCGTGGTCCCTGCCCGCTCCATGTCCAACCAGAAGACACGGTCCTGGGCCTTCGCCGCCTCGAGGACCGGCAGCAGTTGGGAAAGCGTGTATCCCCGGTCGATCAACAAACCGAACTGCGTCGGTTTCACGCTGATCGCGCCTCGGATCCCGTGGGCCTTCATCGCGTCCAGGAGCCGTAGGTATTCGCGAGTCGTCGCCTCGACCCGGTCTCGGTCGAGGAATCGTTCGCCAAGATGGTTGATGATGGCCTCCATGCCGCGACCGTTCGATTCCTTGGCGACTCGGAGCGCGTCGTCCATCGTCTCGCCCGCGACCCACTGATGCGATCGGCCGATGAACGCCTCCGCCGCCTTCTTGAGGAAGCGGACCAACTCGGACCAGGTCCGCGGCCGTTCGAAGTCGGAGGCATCGGTCATCGATCGTTGGAGCGCGTCGCGGCTAATGGGCTTTTTCCGAACGAGGTCTCCTCAGGCGGCGAGGAGGTCGGACCGGAGCTTCGGGTCATCCGACCAAGGTCCCGCGAGGCCCTTCGCCACCGCCGGCGGGTCCATCTCGAGGAACGCGCGCAGGAGTCGGGTCCGGCTGTACCCGTCGCGGGGATCGCCGATCCCGCGGAACACGGGGACGCTCGTGAGGAAGAATTTCGGCGGCATCTCGACGCCGAACAAGCGGGCGTACGTCCGTTCGATGACGGGATGGTAGGGCGCATGGGATCCGACGACCCAGCCCGCGATCCCGAGGCGGAACAGGGCGGCCTCGTAGCCGATGATGTCCGGCATGACCCACTTCCACGCCTCCTCCGCCGCGAGGACGACGTGGCTCGCGCAGAACGGACAGACCAAGTCCAACGCGTTCCCGGGTTGCCAGGGCACGCGGGTCCGCCGGTAGCAGGCGAGGCAGTACGCCCAGAGCGGCGGCTCTCGAGCACTCCGAGTATACGGCTCGATCCCGGCGCTGAGCTGCTCCCTCCCGACTTCGGCCTTGATCGCGCTCACGTCGTTCGCGCGCTCCGCGACCACCGTGAGCTCGGGCCGGAGCAAGCTCGTGAGGTCGGCCATCGGCAGGAACACGATGCGATCCGCCTCCTCTCCCATCATCCGATGGAAGAGGTCGTACTGGGCCCGGATCAACCAGTCTCCGAAGCTGGCGACCTCGGACGCGGCGAGGACGAGCATCCGGAACTCCTCATCGAGCCGCAGGAGGATGCGTTTTCTCGCGTTCGGCAAGGTCCGGTGACCCCTCTTCGCTTCGTGGGAGAGGTTGTTTTCGACGAAATCGGTCACCTGGTCTCGCAGGGCGAACAGGCTGTGGGCGGAAGGGGGACCGAGCAGGCGGAACGGGACGTGGGACTGGGCCTTCCCAAGGCGGATTCGGGGCGGGTGTTTCACGTCGTCGGGAGAGCCGCCCTTCAGCGGGACGCCAAAGCGAAGGTTCTCCGGCCGCATCGCCGCGGTGTAGTGGTTTCCGACCAGGTACAGGGCCAAGGCGTTCGAGTCCTGTCGCGCGATCGAGTGGCTCTTCAGGACGAGCCGCACGATGCCCAAGTGGGGAAGCTGTCCGTCGTGGGCCATCTCGATCAGGAGCGTGTCCGGATCGGCGAGCGCGTCGAAGACCTCCCTCAGACTGCGGCTCGCCCGGACCTGAAGGCGTTTCTTGTAGAAGTCTCGCGTGAAACGGGCCAGGTCGCGCCGTCGGTCCTCAAAGGAAAATTGCTTTTGCGCGGTCGCGAGATAGGCTCGGCACTTCGCCGCCGCGTCCTTCTCGACGACGGCGGATTCGGGCACCACGCCGCCCGACGACGGCGGCTGGCCTACGGTCGAGGTCGTCCGGGGCCGCCACGAGGTCGGCGCCAGGATCGTCCGTCCGCGTCGCACCTCGGGGTCGTCGACGGTCGCCTGCAGGAACCCGGTGGTCGGGGAGGTCCACCAATCGAACCGCCCGCTATCCGTCATGGACCCCCCACACGACTTCGAAGGCTTCGGCGTAATCCCGATGCATCTCCGCCCCCCGATACCGGGCCAAGTGGCGCTGCGCCTCGACCTCGAGGGGTTCGAGCAGGCCGGCCGCGAGGTAGGCCTCGAGGACCTTCGTCTTGCCGTCGAATGACTCGCGGCTGACCGGGACGTACATTTGCGGGTTGAAGGGGTGCACGTTGCGGTGGGTGTAGATCACGGACTCCCAGAGCCAGAGGCGGTCCACGTGACGGCGGGCCGCGCTCGTCGCGATGCGCTGCGCCGCGATGTGGTCCTGGTGGGCCTCCCCATGATGGTGGGCCAGGATCGTGTCGATCGAATAGGTCTTGATCAAGTCGTCCACGAACCCGACCGTCGCCCAGTCCTGGGAGAGGCTTCCGATCGGGAACTTGCCGAGGAGGTAGTCGCCCTTCCCGCCTCCCGCGCGCAACGCGTTCCGGGCCTTCGTCCAGACCGCCTCGATCTCCTCCCAGCGAAAGGACCCGTAGGCCCCCGGCGCGAGGGCGACTGCGTACACGTTGTGGCCGGCCTTCTTTTTCTCGAGGAGGGTCCCGAAACACCCAAGTTCGACGTCATCCGGATGGGCGCCCACCGCGAGAATGTTCATGGAGGTATCCTATCGACCGGCCTACCTTCGGGCGGAGGCATGAAGCCGTCGCTTCGAGGCGGCTCCAATTCTACACCTCCCCGACGATTTTCTTCAACCTGATGGACTCCCCGCAGTTGAACACCGCGTCGATGGCAGACAGATTGGGGATGAAGTCGCCGAAGAGCTGCGGGTAGGGGGTGGGGACGAATTCGTCGTACAGGAGTTGGATGTCCGTGAATTGGCGTTCGTCCAGATAATCATGGCCCCCCATCCCGGAGAGGTACGCCTCACCGCCCACGGCCCGGACCAAATGGATGTTCTTCGCGGTCGCGTCCGCGTCGGCCGGCGGGGGCGGCAGCTCCGAAGCGCGGATCATCTTCGTGCGAATCGATAGCCAGCGGGCCACGAGTTCGATCAGCGCCTCGTTCAGGAGGGCCAGGGAGGTCCAAGGTTTCTCGAGGACCCTCCGGAGGTCCTCCGCATAGGAAGCGTAGAAAGGCGCCTTCTTGTAGTTCGCATCGAGGGACAGGCGATGGCGAGTCCCCCAGGCACCCTCCACGATCTGCACGTCGCGCAGCGCGTGAAGGGTCGCATGTTGGACGGGGACGGTCAGCCATTGCGCTCCCTGCGGGGTCTTGATCCGATTCCGATTGTGGAGGCCGAGCTGCTTCGAATATTGAGCCGTATCGTAGACGACGAAGACGTCCGCGTTGGCCAGCTTGTGGAAGAACCCGAGATAAGGCAGGTAGTTCGGCTGGTGGATCGTGACGATCATTCGGCAGCCCTCGGTCCCTTGCGATCGGCGCAGGATGTCGCTTCGCCAGCAATAAGGCCTTGGATAAAGCCTCAGGTTCAGGCCGAATTCGATGCGACCAAAGTCAGTCGGTATGCCTCTAAACCGACGCTCGAGGCAAGGAGGAACGCCGTTCAGCTGAGCACGTCGAACCCGGGGGCCCACTGGCGCCGGGACACATGCTTCCACTCGCGCCTGCCGACGCGGAAGACGGTGACGCTGCCGACGACCGTGCGGAAGCCCACCGCGCTGTGCGCCCGCTCGGACACGTCATTGTCCCGAGCGATCGACGTATACAGCCTGGAGAGCCCCCGGGCCTGCGCCCATCCCTTCGCCGCCTCGACGAGCGCCCCGAAAATCCCCAGCCGGCGGGATTCGGGCATCACGAACACGTTATGAATGTACGCCCCGGACGGGTCCCGCGACACATTGACGCTGTGGTCCACTTCGCGGACGAGGTGCGCGCCTCGCGTGATCCACAGGTAGCCATGGTAGGTCGAGCCGGCCCGAGCGATGAGACAGGTGCTGCCGCGGGCCTGTCTCGCGATCCAGTCCGCCGGAGCACTGCTCACCAAGGCAGCGAGTCGGCGGATCTCCTCCTCCTTGGCCTCGAAGACCTCGATCTCGATCGCTGGTTTCCGCGTCGCGACCGCGGAGACGTCACATTCGTACACTCGGACGGTGCGAAAGTATAGCAGCCGGTAGTCCCGGAGCCAGCGGGCGAGGGGCACCGCCCAGGAGGGGATTCGCATCGGACCCCCTCCCCTACCGTGCCCGTGTGCGTCGGCGAACGACGTTCCGAACCCGATTGCCGGGATGAGGGTCGCGCCAAGAGGACGGATCGAATCTCTTCCCTCCATCAACGCCCCTCCGCTTCAAGGCCCCCAGAGATTCGGTAGCAGGCATTAAACCCAGCGCCGAAATCCACGCTCCGGGCTAGGACATGTTTCGGCTTTCCCCGACGGTCCGTCAATCCTAGGAAAGTCCGAAATACTCCGCGGCTTGGGCGAAGCTCACCGATTCCGGGGTGTTCCCGCTGTCGATCGTCCCCAACCCGAACCGGCGGGCAAACTCGTGGTACAACCGAAGGCGCCGCGGCAGGCGGGGGTCGAGGGACAGGATCGGCTTCCGCCGCACGAGTTCCTCCGGCGACGCGGTCACGAGCAAGCCGCCGTGCTTCTTCGCGAGGCTCAGCAGGATCTGCCCCTGCGGCATGTCGAGGAAGCCTTCGTCCAACCCGGAGGTCAGTCCGAGGTCGACCAACGTATCCCAGGCGAAGCGATCGCAGATGATCGCCCGCCGCAGAAAGCGCCGGGGCACGGTCACCTTCCCGAAGTATCCGAGGAAATAGTCGAACGTGATCGACCAGGCGTACAGGTGAAGCAGGACCGGGTGGCCCCGCAGATCGATGTGCACATCGTCATGGCCTCCCAGCCGGACGGTCTTCGCGAGCCTCGCCAGACGCAGGTCGCCGATCACCGCCAAGGTCACGATCCGGGGCGATCGCATCCACGAGATGCGCGTCCGGATCCCTCGCCGGAGCAGGCGATTGACCATATCCAGCGCGATCGTCGTCTTGCCAGCCCCATCGGGGCCGATAATGGCATAGATGGATCCCGGTCGAGGCCTGCCCGATCTCGGGAGAAACGATCGCTCATTCGCGCTGGTTTCGGCCTTCCGGTGATCGCGGGACGGCATGGGATGCGCGTCGACGGCCATCGATCTCGGACCTCAAGACCGTACGCGTCCGGACCGAGCGGGGCTCGAGATCGCACGGCCGTCCGTCGACCTTGACCCTCCGCCTATCGATGGACCGCGACGCCTCACATTCGGAAGTCCCTTACTCTCGGTAGTCTAGGCTTCGCTGTTCTAGACCTCGGCGTTGCCTGCCGATTGCGCCACACGAGGAAGCCGCCGACGCCGAAACCGATGAGGCCGACGACGATCGGAGCCGCGATCGGGAGCACTTGCAGGACTCTCTCAAAGAGGCCTGGGGTGAACTCTCCAATCGTGAAGCTGTCCGCATAAGTGCCGTTGAACGACGTCCGCTCCTCGATGCGATCCGGGTAGACATTGTACGTCACGACGCCGTTCGCGGCCCCGATGGTGTCCACCCCCATGTACGCGGCGAAGTAGCCGGCCGTCGGGTCGCTCTCGTTGAAGGTGTCGATCTCGCGGCCGCCGGTCCCCTGGATGACGAGCACGGAGCCGGCGCCCCGCTGGTACTTCGCGTCGGTCCCATTGTGCACGATGCAGCCCGGGATGAACACGTGCTCTTGAATCCCCTGCGGACAGGAGTCGGTGAAGGCGAGCTGGTGGCTCCGTTCGTAGTTGTGTTCGTGAGCGTTCAGGATCAGGTCCACCTTTTCCTGGATCAAGAGGTTGAGGATGTCCGTGCCCGTCTCGCAGTGGTGCTCGCCCGCGCCGATGCAGTTCTTGTGGAATCCTACGATGACCCACGGGATCCCTTTCGCCTTGGCGTCCTCAATCTGTCCTTTCGTCCAGTCGTACCGCGGCGTGCCGACGTCGTACGAATAATGCTCGCCGTCGTCGACCCGGAAGATGAGGTCGGGCGAAATCAGAATGAACCGCGCCAAGGGATTGTTCCGGGGGAAATCGAAGGCGTACTGCTTCCCGTAGACGCCATCGACGGAGGTCTTGAGATTGAAGGGGCAGTAGGCGATGAATTGGTTGATGTCTCCCTCCCCGGCGATCGTGTCCCCCGTGTCGTGGTTCCCTGCGATGATCTCGATCTTCGGGAAGAACTTGTGAAACTTCGCGCACCAGGCTTCCTCGGTCGTGTTCGCGTAGCCGGTGTTCCCGCCGTAGCTCAGGTCGCCGAGGGCGATGGCGAAGTCCGATCCGGATGCGTTGAGCTGGTCCAGGCTTTCCCGCATCCCGCTCCAGGAACCGAAGTCCCCCGCGACCGAAAACTGGAACGGGACGGCGCCCTCCGAGGAAGCCGGCGTCCCGACGAGCGAGATGCCGACGAGGGCCATGGCCGCGGCCAAAAAGACCGCGATGGCTCGGCTTGGACCAAACGCCGCTCCCATGGACCTCCCGCCCTGTTTCCGGTGTCGCTCCCTGACTATTTCTCCTTTTCGTGCCATCTTGCCCACAAATGCACACAAGGTTCGAACCAAGGGCTCCGGCGGGCCCACCAAAGCCGACCCGCCCTGGCGACCGACGGTCTCCGGGGATCCGAACATGTCAGGGGGGCCGCTACCCTTTTGTACCCTGGAGAGATGGACTCGCTTCGGCGCCAGCCTCGGTTCCGCCGTCGCGCATCGAGCAGGCAGGGTCCCATGATCGCCGGCACGATCATCCGTCCACTGAAACGGCTCGTCGATGAGCGCGGCTCGCTGATGGAGATGATGCGCCTCGACTGGTCGGACGTCTTCAAGAGCGTCCCGATGTCCTACGTGTCCATATCGTACCCGGGGGTCATCCGAGCGTGGCATGCGCACCCGCGGACGAAGCAGCGCGATTCGTTCGTCGTGCCGTCGGGGATGATCAAGGCGGTCGTCTACGATGAAGCCACCCGCGAGGTGAACGAACACATCCTCGGCGAGGAGAACCCGGTCCTCCTTTCGTTCGACGGCACGAAGTGGCACGGGTTCAAGTGCCTCGGCACGAAGCCGTGTCTCCTCATCAACTTCCCCGACAAGATGTACGATTACGCGAATCCCGACGAGGCCCGCCGGCCCTTCAACGACCCGGCGATCCCGTACAACTGGGACATCGTGATGAAGTAGGTCGGACCATGGTCGTCCTCGTCACCGGCGGCACGGGCTACCTCGGGTCGCAGCTCATCCGCGACCTCCCGAAGATGACCGCCTTCAAAGGCGAAACGATCCGGATCCTCGACAACCAGTTCCGGGAACGGTACGTCTCCCTCTGGGACCTGCCGAAGAACGTCCGCTACGAATTCCTCGAGGGCGACGTCCGCAACGGCGAGGCCGTCTCGCAAGCCCTCCGCGACGCGGACGTCGTCTTCTCCCTCTCCGACATCACGAACGCCCCCGTCTCCTTCGAACGGAAGGAGCTGACGTGGGAGACGAACCACAAGGGGGTCCTCAACCTCTTCGACCGCGCCGTCCGCGCGGGCGTCCGGAAGTTCGTTTATACGTCGACCTGCAGCGTCTACGGCCCCACGCCCGGGATCGTCACCGAAGACGCGGAGTGCAAGCCCGCCTCCCCCTACGGCGAATCGAAGCTCGCGGCGGAGCAGGAGATGAACCGACGGGCCGCGGAGACCGGTTTCGACTGGACGGCCCTCCGGCTCGGCACGATCTACGGCTGGACGATCGGGATGCGATTCGACACGATCATCAATCGCTTCACGTACCTCGCGGCCCAGGGACGGCCTCTGACCGTGTACGACACGGCCTGGCGCGAGAAGCGGCCGTACCTGTCGGCGGCGGACGCGATGCAGGCGTACCGGATCGCCGCGAGCCACGGGAAGGCGAAGGGGCTCATCTTCAACGCGGTCCATGAGAACGCGAACATGGAGGCGATCATCGGCGCGATCCGGAACGTGTTCCCCGCGGTGGAGGTCACGACGACGCAGACGCCGAGCCTCAACCAGCTGTCCTACGAGGTCGACGGGAGCCGCTTCCGCGAGCTCGGGTTCCGGCCGAAGGTGGGCATCGTCGAAGGCGTCCGGACCTTGGCGGAGAAGTTTCACTGCATTCAACCGGTCCCGCTCCCCGCGCCGACCTTGGAAGCCTAGCGCCATGGAGACGCTCCTGGTCGTCGGCGGCAGCGGGCTCGTCGGGGCGAAGGTCGCGAGCCTCGCGTCGAAGGCGTTCCACGTCGTCGCGACGTACCGCGAAACGAAGCCCAAGATCGCGGGCGTCGAGTTCGTCCCGCTGCACAAAGAGCGCGTCGAAGACGCGATGGCCCTCGTCCGCCGTACGAAGCCCGCCTTCGTCGTGGACACGGCCGCGATGCACAACGTGGACCGCTGCGAGGACGAGCGGGAGCTCGCGTGGCAGGTGAACGCGGGATCGACCGGCGCGATCGCCCGCGTCGCGACGGACATCGGCGCCCGCTACCTGTTCGTCTCGACCGATTTCGTGTTCGACGGCCAGCGTGGCCAGTACCGCGAGGAGGACGTCGCGCGGCCCCTGAACTATTACGGGGAGACGAAGCTCGCGGGAGAGCATGCGGCCCTCGCGGCGAGCGCCGTCAATCTGGTCACGCGCCCCAGCGTGATCTACGGATGGGACGACACGCGGCTGAACTTCGCCACGTGGGTCCTGACCAACGCGCGGGAGGGCAAGTCGATCAACGTCGTCACGGACTGGATCGGTTCCCCGACCTTCGCGGACGGCCTCGCGGCCGCGATCCTCCGGCTCCTCGAACTCCCGGACGGCGGCGTGTACCATCTCGCGGGAGCCGAGGCCATGAGCCGGCACGAGTTCGCCGTGCGGTTGCTGAAGGCCTTCGCCCTCGACCCTTCGCTGGCCAAGCCGGTCCGGTCGGCGGACCTGAACATGAAGGCGCCTCGGCCTCCGAACTCCTCCCTCACCAGCGCGAAGGCGAAACGGCACCGGATCGCGGTGGTCTCGGCCGACGAGGGGATCGCCGCGATGAAGGAGCAGCGAAGCCTCGATAGCTTTGTGCCCCCGGCGCGGTTCAAGTCGTGAGGCCCGCATGAAAGGACTCATCTTGGCCGGCGGCCACGGCACCCGGCTCCGGCCCCTGACGCACACGGGACCCAAGCAGCTCATCCCGCTCGCGAACAAGGCGAACATCCTCTACTGCCTCGAGGACCTGCGGGACGCCGGCATCACGGACATCGGCGTGATCCTCGGAGACATCATGCCCGAGAAGGTGAGGGAACTCCTTGGAGACGGCAGCGCCTTCAAGGTGCGGATCACGTATCTGGTCCAAGGCTTCCCCGCCGGGATCGCCCACGCGATCCAGTGCGCGGAGTCGTTCATGGGGCCGGAGCCGTTCTGCGCCTACCTCGGCGACAATGTCCTGAAGGGCGGGATCCGACCGATGGTCGAAGAGTTCGAGGCGCATCGGTACGACGCGGAGGTCATGCTCTGCCGCGTCCCCAACCCGGAGAAGTTCGGCGTGGCGGAACTCGACGGGCAGGGGCACATCGTCTCCCTCGTCGAGAAGCCGAAGCTGCCCAAGAGCGACCTGGCCCTCGTCGGGATCTACCTGCTCCGCGCATCGATTTTCCCGATCATCCGCGACCTCAAGCCGTCCTGGCGGAACGAGCTCGAGATCACGGAGGCCCTCGACCATCTGCGGGTCCAAGGAGGAAAGCTCAAGGCCCACATCGTCACGGGCTGGTGGAAGGACACGGGCAAGCCGGAAGACATCCTCGAGGCGAACCATCTCCTCCTGGAAGACATCGACCGCAAGATCGAGGGGACGGTCGAGGCCGGGGCCCGGGTCGAGGGCCGCGTCCGGATCGGGGCGCGGACCGTCGTCAAGTCCGGGAGCGTGATTCGCGGTCCCGTCGTGATCGGGCGAGATTGCGTCGTCGGACCCGAGACCTACGTCGGGCCGTACACCTCCATCGGGGACGCATCGCAGCTCGTCGGCGCCGACATCGAGTCGTCCATCGTGATCGGAGAGGCGATCATCGAGACCCGCCACAAGATCGTGAACAGCCTCATCGGCCGTTATGCGACCATCCGTTCGGCGGACGGGCGCCTTCCGAAAGGCCAGCAGCTGATCATCGGGGAGAACAGTTCGCTCTTCCTGTGATCGCCGACGTTCCTTCGAGCCGTCTCGAAGCGAGGGCCTACGCGGCCGCCTTCGCCGCGGTCGCGGGCCTTCCTTCGTGCGCTCGGGCGAACCAAAGGCCCACCGCGGTCCAACCGGCGAGGATCGGCCAGCCGTAGCCGAGGAACAGGACCAAAGCCGTGTTCAGGATGAAATGGGTCTCGGCGAAGCCCTCCGCGCCCGGGAGCATGGCCCCCGAGATTCCGAGGAACAGGAGTCCCGCCGCCATCGGTCCTGCGACGCCGGCCCAGATCCGCGAGGCTGCCTTGTGCAGAGACGCCCGCGCCCGCGCGAACTCGCGGAGCACGACGTCTTGCTGGAGGACCCGGCCCTCCGTCGCGACGGCGATGAGGGTATCGTGGGCCTCTCGGTCGACGGTGACCAGGGGAGCTGCGGACACACCGGCCACCGAGCCGAGGATCTCGTCGAGGGTGTCCTCGATGTCCCGGTCGATGTCGATGCCTCCCGCGACGGGGGTGACGACGCCGCTCGATCGGAGGATGTTCAATCGCAGGTCGAGGGCCCGTGCTTCCCGAGCGGCGAGGCCCGACAGGCCGGCCGCCAGCGCCGCGAGGATTCCGACGAGGATCGTGGCCGAAATCAAGACGGTCGAGTAGACGTCCCGCGAGATCGACGTGGAGAACCAAGGGCGGTCCGTAGACTCGGCGGTGTTCCAAGCCAGTTGGGCGACGACCGCGAAGGCCCCGAGGAACAGGAGGGTGGCGATGACGAGTCGTTGGCGGACCATGAGAAATCGTCCCGAACTATAGCGGGTCGATTCTCCATATTAAGCGTCCGTCCTCGGTTATCGCCCGTGACAATAACAACCGTGGTTTCGATCGCGAGAACAGACTCGCCCGCCCGCGGCCGACGCCGGTCAAGTGGAGTTGCCTGGGCGCTTTATCTCCTCCTCCGGTCAAGACCGTCTTCATGGCGTTAAGGACGCGGACAACAGAGAGGAAGGACGCCGTGACGATCGATGAATCGATTGACCTGAACTTAATCTCCACCGACGGAGGGCTCGCGCAAACGCTCGAGTCCCTCGCTTCCGAGATCGGCGGGGTTCGCGCCCTCGTCGTCGGAGACCGGGCAGGCCTCCCGATTGTGTCCACGTTCCGCGGACCGACCTCGCTCATGATGACCGCGATGGCGACGCTGGCGCTGTCCGCTGCGACGAAGGTCACGTCGGGCCTGAATCTCCCCGAACCCGAGGATATTCTGATTGAAGCGGGCGGCTGGTGCGTCCTGGTCCAGCTGCTCGGCGGCGGGTACACCCTGACCTGCGTGCTGCCCGCGGACGAGAACCTGGGCCTGATCAAACTCGCGATGAAGGCCCGCGGTCGAGAGATCCGCGAAATCCTCGACGAAATGATGTGAGCGGCGCCTTCCGAATAACCTACAAATAGGCTCCGTCACATCGTGTCGGCGCCATGCTCGACATCCGGCTCATCCGGGAGAATCCCGAGATGATCCGCAAGAACCTCGTGAGGCGTCACGACCCCGACAAGGAGAAGTTGCTCGAGGACGTGGTCCGCTGGGACCGGGCCTGGCGGAAGGCGCTCGCCGAGGCGGACGGCCTGAAGCGCCGGCGGAACGAAATCACGAAGGAGATCGCTGCCGCGAAGAAGGGCGGCAAGAGCACGGACAAACTCCGGACGGAAGCTGCGGCGCTGCCGAAGAAAATCGAGGCCCTCGACCGCGAGATCGACGAACTCGCCGCGAAGGTCCGAGACGGCCTGATGCGTCTCCCCAACCTGCTCGACGAGAGCGTCCCCGTCGGCAAGGACGATACGGAGAACGTGGAGGTGTCCCGCTGGGGCACCCCGCGATCCTTCGATTACGAGCTCCGGCCTCACGGAGAACTGCTGGAGGCCCTGAAGCTCGCGGACTTCGAGCGCGCACGGAAGATCGCCGGCGCCGGCTTCGTCTACATGATGGGAGACCTCGTCCGATTGGACCAGGCGCTCCTCGCCTTCGCCCTCGGGTACATGGTCAAGCAGGGCTTCACGCCCGTCTTCCCGCCTCTCATGATGCGCCGGTCCGCCTACGAAGGCGTCGTGGACCTCGGCGACTTCGAGAGCGTCATGTACAAGGTCGATGGGGAGGACCTGTACCTCATCGCGACCTCGGAGCATCCCCTCGGCGCGATGTACATGGACGAGGTGATCGACGACCGCCAGCTCCCCATCCGTTTCGCAGGCTTGGCGACCCAGTTCCGCCGGGAGATCGGGGCCCACGGCGTCGACACGAAGGGGCTGTTCCGCATGCACCAGTTCAACAAGATCGAACAGTTCGTCTTCTGCCGTCCCGAAGAAAGCCCGACGTGGCATGAGAAGCTCCGCGCGAACGGCGAGGGCATCTACCGCGCGTTGGAGATCCCCCACCGCACCGTGAATGTCTGCACGGGCGACATCGGTACCGTCGCGGCGAAGAAGTACGATATCGAAGCCTGGTCCCCGCGGCAGAAGGCGTACCGCGAGGTAATCAGCTGCAGCAACTGCACGGATTACCAGGCGCGCCGGCTGAACATCCGGGCGGGCAAGGTCGGCGGGGACAAGTTCGTGCCGCACACGTTGAACTCGACGGCGATGGCGACCTCCCGCGGCCTCGTCGCGGTCCTGGAGAATTACCAGAACGCCGACGGCACGGTGACGGTCCCGAAGGCGTTGCGCCCGCACATGGGTGGACAAGAAGTCATTCCGGGCCATGGGGAGGGCTCCGAATCGCTCTGAGTCCGGCCGCACCTGCGGGGAACGAGTCCGGTTAGCAAGTTACCAAAAGGGGACATTTCGCGGGATATCATTAAGTCCTCCGCCTTGATGGGAAACCGAGGACGGCGAGCTGGCTTCGTCGATTCCAGGAAGTTCCAGCGCCGAAACGGAGTCCTATCGACTCCTGTTCGAGAAGAACCCCTTGCCGATGTGGGTGTTCGACCTGGAGACCCTCCGGTTCCTCGACGTGAACGACGCGGCGGTCGAGAAGTACGGCTATTCGCGGTCCGAATTCTTGTCGATGACCCTCGAGGACATCCGCCTGCAAGAGGACGCCCCGCGGCTCCGCGAAGCCTTGCGGGTCCTCAAGCCGAACGACCGCATGATCGGTCTCTGGCGCCACCGCAAGAAGGACGGGACGACGTTCGACGTGGAAGTCCTCTCGTCCGAAGTGACGATCCTCACCCGCCGGGCCCGACTCGCCCTCATCAACGACGTCACGCAGCGGATGCGCAACGACCGCCATCGGGCGACGGAGATCGCCGTGACCCGCGCCCTGATCGATGCGAAGTCGTTCCTCGAGGCCGCGCCGAAAGTCCTCGCCGCGATCTGCGAGGCGGAGGAATGGGTCCTCGGCGAGGTCTGGCTCTACGATTCCGCCGCATCGGTCCTCCGCCTCGATGGAAGTTGGCACGCGTCCGGCCTGCGGGACGTCCACGGGGTCGAGCTGGCGAGCGCCGCGGCGACGACCCGACCCGGCCTGGGCCTCGTCGGGCGGGTGTGGCAGCACGATGCCCCCGTCTGGATCCGGGACCTCCGCGAGGAGCCCGAACTCCGGCGGACCGAACTCACGGACCAGCTCGGATTGCGGTCCGCGGTCGGCTTCCCGATCCGGGCCCGCTCCGGGGTCGAGGCGGTCGTGGTCCTCTTCAGCCAAACGATCCGGGAGCCGGACGAGCCGCTGTTGGACCTCCTCGCGGACATCGGTAGCCGGGTCGGGCAGGTCTTCGAGAGGGACCAGGTCGAGGCCGCCCGACGGGCCTCGGTCGAGGCCTTCCAGAAGGCGTTCCATGCGAGCCCAGTGCCGATGGGCATCAGCTCGCTGCAGGACGGCCGCTTCCTCGAGGTGAACCTCCAGTTCCTCCGCATGTTCGGGTACGATCGGGACGAGGTGATCGGACGATCGTCGCTGGACCTCGACCTGTGGGTCGATCAGCAGCAACGGCGGGTCCTCGGCGAACGGCTCCCGGAACGCGGGACGATCCGGGACGAGGAGGTCCAGGTCCGCACGAAGGCGGGGGACGTCCGTCGCGCGCTCATGTCAATCGAATACCTCGACCTGGGGAACCAACCGACGATCATCACGACCCTCGTCGACATCACGGAGTTCGTCGGGGCCCGGGAATCCCAGGCGCGACTCGCTTCGATCGTGCAGAACTCCGACGATGCGATCTTCGGGAAGACGCTCGCGGGGGAAATCACGAGTTGGAACGCGGGCGCGGAACGCCTCTACGGATACGCGGCGGCCGAGGCGATCGGCCAGAAGGTCGACCTGATCGTCCCCGACGATCGACGGAGCGAGTTCGAGCGGGTCATGGCGAGGCTCCGGAACGGCGAGCGGATCGAGCCTTTCGAAACCGTGCGGATCCGCAAGGATGGGCACAAGATCGTCGTCTCCGTCTCGGTCTCCCCCCTGCGCGACGGTGTAGGTCGACTGATCGGCGGCTCGACCGTCGCCCGCGACATCACGGAACGCAAGCGCTCCGAGCAGCTCGTTCGGCGATCGGAGGCCCGGTTCCGGCAGTTGTTCGAGGTCGCCGCCGATGCCACGTTCTTGATCGATCGACGCGGCACGATCCTCGACGCGAACCCCGCCGGCGCGGGGATGGTCGGCACGAAGGACCCTGCCGCCCTCCGGGGGATCAACCTCGGGGAACTCCTGCCCTCGCGAGAACTCGAACGGTGCCGTCAGTACCTCCGGGATCTCCTGCGCGATCGCTCGGTCGCGGAGCCGTTCGAGACCCACTTGGAGCTCAAGGACGGCGCGCGGCGTTTCCTCCAGGTCCGGTCCCGCGTCATCCGGGAAGACGGTGTGGACCCCTACGTGCAAGTCGTCGCGCGCGATGTGACGCCGGAGAAGGAATACCAACGTCGCCTGGTCGAGAGCGAGCGCCGGGCCTCGATGGGGCAGGTCGCCGCGTTCGTCGCCCACGAGATCAACACGCCGCTCACGAACATCGCCCTCCTGTCGGCGAGCATCGCCCGCGGCGTGCAGGATCCCGTCGTCCTCGAGAAGCTCCAGAAACTCGATCGCCAGAGGAGATTGGCGGGGACGATCGTGACCGAACTGCTGTCGCTGAGTCGTTCGCACGAGTTGAGGCGCATCCCGGTCGATGTGCGCAGCGTCGTCGCCTCCGCGATCGAGCAGATCATCGAATTGAAAAAGGCGGACGTCAAGCTCGTCGAGGAGATCCCGCGGAATCCGATCGTCGCCTCGGTCGACCCGCTCCGCCTGCAGCAGGCCCTCATCAACCTCCTGAAGAATGCCTTCGAGGCGACGACCCTCGGGTCCGTCACGATCCGGCTTCGCCGGGAGGGCGATCAAGTCACGATCGCGGTCATCGACACGGGCAGCGGGATGGACGCGGAGGTGCGGGCCCGGCTTTTCCAGCCGTTCGTCACGACGAAGCCTCGCCTCGAGGGCCTCGGGCTCGGGCTGGTCTTCACGAAGCAGGTCATCGAATCCCACGACGGTTCGATCGCGGTGGTCTCGGACCCCGGCATCGGGTCGACCTTCACGATCACGCTACCCATAGGGACTGTGGACGCGCCCAAGGGGCCCGCCCTTTCGACGGCTCCCGAGCCGATGCCAAAAGCTCCATAACCGCCGGGGACTTTGCCGTCGTGGAGAGGCATGTCCCTCCTGTGTCCCATCGATTTCCGGTACGGCCGGCCGAAGATGAAAAGCATCTTCGAGGAGGAGGCCCGGCTCCAGCGGCTGCTCGAAGTCGAGGCGGCGCTCGCCCGCGCGGAGGCGAAGGTGGGCCTCGTGCCGCGCGAGGCCGCCGCGGAGATCACGAAGAAAGCGACGACGAAGCAGGTCACCGTCCGGCGGGTCGAGGAGCTCGAACGGCAGACGAGGCACGATCTGATGGCCGTAGTCCTGGCCCTCACGGAAGCCTGCTCCGGAGACGCCGGAAAGTATGTGCATCTCGGCGCGACGAGCAACGACATCCAGGATAGCGCCACGGCCCTCCAGATCCGCGACGCGATCCGCGTCCTCGACGAGGATCTCGCGGGACTGATCGACGCCCTTGCGGACCTCGCGATGAAGCACAAGAAGACGATCATGCTCGGCCGCACCCACGGTCAAGCGGCGGTGCCGATCACCTTCGGGCTCAAGATGGCGGTGTTCGCCTCCGAGGTCGCGCGACAGCGAGAGCGCCTGCGAGAGGTCGGCCCGCGGATCGTCGTCGGCAAGATGTCGGGGGCCGTCGGCACCGGAGCCGCGTTCGGCCCGCGGGCGATGGACATCCAGTCCGCGGCGATGAGCGACCTCGGGATCGGGACGGAGGAAGCGGCGACCCAAGTCGTGGGCCGCGATCGTCACGCGGAGTTCATCGGCGTCGTCGCGAACCTCGCCGCCTCGCTCGAGAAGTTCTGCACGGAGGTGCGCAACCTTCAGCGGACGGAAATCGGGGAGGTCGCGGAGGCGTTCGACGCGGAGTCACAGGTCGGGAGTTCCACGATGGCGAACAAGGAGAACCCGGTCGCATCGGAGAACGTCTGCTCCCTCGCCCGGATCGTGCGGTCCCTCGTCATCCCGGCGCTGGAGGACGTGCCTCTCTGGCACGAACGGGACCTGACGAACAGCGCCGCCGAGCGGATCTTGCTGCCGCACGCCTGCGTCCTAATCGACGAGATGCTGGCGCGCACGACGGAGGTCTTCCGGACCCTCCGCGTGTTCCCGGACCGCATGAGGGCGAACCTCGAGGCGACCAAAGGCCAGGTCATGGGGGAGGCCGTGATGATGGCGCTCGCCGGCAAGGAACTCGGCCGTCAGGAGGCGCACAAGCTCGTGCGGGAGGCCGCGCAAGCCGCTCGGACGAAAGGGATCCACTTGCGCGAGGGCCTCCTTACCGAGCCACGAATCTCCAAGCTCCTCTCGAAAGCCGAGATCGATGCCGCCCTGAACCCGGAAGCCTACCTGGGACAGAGCGTGGCGATCGTCGAGGCCACCATCAAGCGACTGCGCTAGCTCGGCGGCTCCCGTCGTTTCGGGCGTCGCGGTTCATCGGAGGCGGGTGTCCGTTCGTCGGGAGTCCTCGATCCGAGATCCCTTTCTATCGACGTGGGTGGATTCTCAATCGGCTGCACAAGTCTCCCTGCGGTCTCGGCCGCCGAACGCGTCGGAAATAGGCCTTCCTCGCGGAACCACTCGATCGCATCGCGGATTGTTCCTTCGATCGGACGGTAGGTCATCCCGAGCTCTCGAATCGATTTGCCGTTGTCCATCATGGCCCCGGTCAGGAGGAAATCCGCGAGCCACGCGGGGAGCCGCGGCGAGGCCCGGGTCACGTGGGCCCACGCGTCCCCCGCCCGCGAAGCGAGCCACAGCGCCCTCCCGCCGATGTGCCGCGAAGGCACCGGCGTCCCGGAGATCGAGCTCGCCACTCGGATGAGATCGCCCCACTTCCGGTCCTCGCCCGAGATGATGTATCGTTCGCCGATGCGTCCGCGCTCGTACGCCTGGAGATGCGCGCGGGCCACGTCGTCCACATCGACTACGGGCAGGAACGATTCCTCCGCGAACGTGCCCGGCCATTCCCCGTTTACGAAGGAGAGGAGGTACTTCCCCGTATTCCGCGTGTCCCCGGGTCCCATGATGACGCCGGGAATCAACGTGATCGCCGGGAGACCTCGCTGGCGGTAGGCGGCCGCGACGTGACGCTCCGCTTCGGCCTTCGACTCCTCGTAGGCGCCGAACACCTTGCCGGGCGGACTGTCCTCGCGGATCCGGACGCCCGGCGTCACGCCGATGCCGGACAGGCTGCTCGTGAAGACGAACCGGTGGACCGAAGCGCGCAAGGCCTCATCGATCATGTGGTCCGTCCCGGTCACGTTCACCCGAGCGAATTCTTCGGGCTTGCGGACCCACGATTCCACGAGGGCC
The DNA here is from genome assembly GCA_005878615.1 of Methanobacteriota archaeon. Lineage (GTDB taxonomy): Archaea > Thermoplasmatota > Thermoplasmata > RBG-16-68-12 > RBG-16-68-12 > RBG-16-68-12. The sequence continues at coordinate 1,137 of VBLT01000100.1, read as the reverse complement.
GCGAGGTGAAAGACTCCATCGACGTCGTCCATCCGGCCGCGGATCGTTTCGGGACGGGTCACATCGCCGACCGCAGCCTCCAGATTCGTGTCCTCGGGAAGGCGATTCCCCTCCGCCTCGAGGACCAACGCACGGACCTTCCATCCGCCATCCAACAAGCGTCGCACGACGCGGCGACCGACGAAGCCGGTGCCTCCCGTTACGAACGCCCGCAAGGTCATCGGGGCCCGAAGGATTCGCGGGGTTAACAACGTGTCGCCTCCTTCCATTTCCGACGGTCCCGAGAACCCTTAAGAGGCCTCCGCGAGTTCCGACGACGGATGCAGTTCGCGAAGGTCGTGGAGGTGTACGACAAGATCGAGGCGACGACGAAACGCCTCGAGATGACAGACCTCCTCATGAGGCTGCTGCGCCTCACGCCCCTGGAGGATCTCGACAAGGTCGTGTACCTAACCCAGGGCCGCATCCATCCCGATTACATGGGCATCGAGCTCGGTCTCGCGGAGAAGATGGTCCTCCGCGTGCTCATGCACGCAACGGGGCTCGACGAATCGAAGGTCAATCGAATGTGGAAGGACCAAGGAGACCTCGGGTTGGTGGCGGAGGACGCCATCTCGGGCCGACGTCAGAAGCCGCTCGAGTCGACCCCGCTCACGGTCGCCAAGGTCTACGAGAACCTCGACGCAATCGCCCGCGAATCGGGAGAGGGGAGCCAGGAGCGCAAGGTCCGACTGCTCTCCGACCTCCTGGGCACCGCGACGCCGCGGGAAGCGAAGTACATCGTCCGGATGGTCGTCGGCAAGATGCGGCTCGGCGTCGCGGACATGACGATCGTCGACGCCCTGGCCCTCACCTTCGCGACGAAGGCGGATCGAGACCGCGTGGAACGGGCCTACAATGTCTCCTCGGACCTGGGAGAGGTGGCGCGGGTCATCTCCACGAAGGGACTCAAGGGCCTCGACGAGATCCGCCTGAAACTGTTCCGCCCGATCCGCGCGATGCTCGCGGAGCGCTTGGAGACGCTCGAGGAGATCTTCACGCGGATGAGGAAGGCCGCCCTGGAGTACAAGTACGACGGGCTTCGGGTGCAGGCCCACGTCTCGCGGACGAAGATCGAGCTCTTCTCGCGGCATCTGG
>VBLT01000099.1 GCA_005878615.1 Methanobacteriota archaeon | reverse complement strand
TGCCGTCTACAAGGTGTGCCATTCGCCTTCTTTCGGCAGGAGGACATCTCTTCCTTCCAGCGCATCCGCGAGAATCTGCCGATTCTCCCCGTGCATTAGGATCACTCGTTGGGGATCGCAGGCCTCGATGAACCGAACCAAGTCGTCGTGGCCCGCGTGGGCGCTGAAGTCGAACTTCTGCCATTCACACTTGATGTCGACCGTGACCCCGTACAGGTCGATGACGCCTTCGTCCACGAGGCGTCGACCGTTCGTCCCCTCGACCTGGTACCCGGTCAGGAGGATGGCGCTCCGCGGATCCTCGCGGATCTTCTCCAGGTATCGGAGGACCGGTCCCCCGTCGAGCATGCCGCTCGTCGTCACGATCACCTCGCCCGCGACCGCCTGCTCCGAGTCGCGGGGACCGCGGACGACGCTGACTCGATGCATCGCCTTGCGCAACGCCTTCACGGACCGGATGTATTCCGGGTTCTCAACGTAGATCGTGTTCACCTTCTTGCCCATGCCATCGAGCCAGACCTCGTGCCGCGCCTTCGCGAGGGTCAAGATGACGTCCTGGGTCCGGCCGACCGCGAACGACGGCACGAGGGCGAGGCCCCCGCGGTTCACGACCTGCTCGATCTTCCGGAGGAAGGCATGCTCCGATTTGAGCCGCTCCGGATGCTGCCGGCCCGCGTAGGTCGACTCGATGAAGAGGTTGTCGCAGGGGACGGGCTTCGCGCCCCATACGAGGTCCGTCGTCAGGGTGTGGAGGTCGCCCGTGAAGAGCGAGGTCTCCGCCCCGTTCACTTCGAACATCGTGGCCCCCGGGATGTGGCCTGCAGGATGCGCGGTGACCTCGACCTCTCCCATGTCCACGTTGTCCCCGAAGTCGATCGTCCGGAATCGGCGGCGCGCGGTCCGCAAGTCGCCGTCGTCGAAGGGAGCGTCGAAGCCTTCCGCGTCCGCGATCTTGAGCGGATCCAGGGGATCATCCCCGTGTGGTCCAGGTGGGCATGACTGATGAACATGCCATCGACCGGCGGGGCGGGGATCGGATACTGCGGCGGATCGCGGGGCAAGAGGCCGTAGTCGAAGAGGAGGGACGTCGGCCCTTTCTTGAGGATCATCCCGAGGCGGCCGACCTCCGACGCGCCGCCGAGAAACTGGAAATCCATCCCGGTCGGCCGTCGATGCCCCCGGCGTCTATAAGGCCTTCGCACCGGAAGGGAGGATCAGCCGTTGGCAGCGAATCGCCCGCGCCATGCGCCGCCGTCCGATCAGGACCATCGCGGCCTCGAGGAGCCGATCGCTCCCGAAGAACCGGTCCGCGAGGCGCTTGATCCGCACGCCTCGGTCGAGGGGTCCACCGACCGCGGAGCGCCAGCGCGTTTCGTATGCGTCCAGAGGAGTGCCGTCGAGGAGGTGGTCCGCGGCGGTCAAGCCGGCGATCCGACCGGCGATCATCGCGACGTTGTTCCCGCCGCCGTTCGTCGCCATCACCATGCCCGCCGCATCGCCGACGAGCATAGCATTGTCCTTCACCGTCCGGGGAGGGGGTCCGAGGACAGGGACGAACCCTCCGGTGGCCTTCCCCGGCTCCAGATGCCGCGATTGAACGAACCGATCGAACAGTTCGCGCAAGTTGCCGTGGAAGTGCTGCCAAGTCCCGAGGCCGACGTTCGCGCATCGGCTCTTCGGGATGATCCACGCGTAGCCACCCGGCGCCAAGTTCCCGAAGAACATGTCCGTCGCGTCGCCGAATTCGCCCTCGGCGGTCGCGCTCATCGCGGGAGCGGACACGGGCCATTCGAGCCCGACGGACTTCGCGACGGTCGATCGCGGCCCGTCCGATCCGATGACGACCTTGGCACGGAAGGTCCCTCGGTTCGTCTCGACTTCGTCGCCGTGGAGTCGAGTCACGGTCGTTTCCGTGAGGATCTCGGCGCCCTCGTCGGCGGCCTGCGCGGCGATTCCCTGGTCCATCCGGTCCCGCCGGACCGTGAAGCCGCGGAAAGGGACGTCGTACCGCCGGCCGCGGGGAGACCAGACCCGGATGACCGGCGTGTCGACTTCGCGGACGCGGTAGGGGATCTCCATCAAATCGTCGAGGCCGTCGACGGTCGGGAAGATGGCTCGGACTTCGTCGTTGTGGGCCACGTATTCGCCGCACTGCACCGGGACGCCGATCTCCTTGCGCTTGTCGACCAGCAGGACCCTGAGGCCGCGACGCGCCGCGTACCGGGCGGCCGTCCCGCCCGCTGGCCCCGAGCCGACGACGAGTACGTCATAGGGAGATGGCATCCGCCACCCGCCTCACATGTCGCGCGACAACACGTAGTCGACGAGGCGGATCATGTTCGCCTTGGCCTCGCTCTCGGGCAGCGGACCGAGGGTCTTCTTCGCGAGCGCCCCATACACGTCGGCGTCGTGCCGGGCTTTCTCAACGGCGCCGGACTCCCGCAGCAGCCCCAAGGCCCGCCGGACGTCGGCCTCCGCCTTGCGGCGTTTCCGGATGAGCCGCTCCAGATCCTCCACGTCGATCGCACTGCCGTCGTTCAGCGCGTGGATCGTGACCAACGTCACGTTCCCCTCGCGGACGTCCGTGCCGGGGGGCTTGCCGAGGCGGGACGCGTCCCCGATCACATCGAGGATGTCGTCGACGATCTGGAACGCCATTCCGAGGTTGATCCCGTAATCGCCGACCGCCTCGATATCCTCGAGTCGGGCGTTCGCGAGCAGGCCCGCGACTTTCGCCCCCGCGGACATCGGGAGGGCCGTCTTCCGTTCGATGATGTCCAGGTACTCGCTCCTCGTGACGCCGGTATCGTGGGCGTGTCGCTTCTGGCGGATCTCCCCCTCCGCGAGGGCGGCGCAGACGTTCGCGGTGATCTCGACGATGTCGTCGTCGAACTTCCCGCCAATCCCGAACGCTTTGACGAAAAGGAAATCGCCCGTCACGAGCGCGTTCTGCAATCCGAACTTCTTGTACGCCGCGAGGCGTCCCCGGCGCATCTCGCCGCCGTCGTTGATGTCGTCGTGGATGAGCGTGGCGGAATGGATGAGCTCGAAGGCTGCGGCGCAGTCGACGGCCTGGCGGATCTCCTTGCCGCCGAGGGCCTGGAATGCGAGGAGCGTCACCATCGGCCGGATCCGCTTGCCCCCGGACTCGATCACGTACCGCGCGATGTCGTGGAGCAGTGGTTCTTCGGTGACGATGCTTTCCCGGATGCGGGCCTCGACCATCGCGAGTTCTTTAGTCACGCCAAAGTCGAGCGAACCCATGAGCCGGGCCGTCCCATCGCGAGCTATCGATTGGCATTATATAACCATTTCCGGGGAACGAAACCCACGTATGCCCGGGAGAGAAGTGCGGACGGAGTCCGACGCGAAAGGATCGTGCCAGGCACGTCAGGCGCCGCGGCTGACTTCGCTCAGGGTCTCGGCGATCGCGGCTTTCGCGACATGCCCGTTCCCCGCCACGCGTCGGATCGTGGGGGCGATGGCCTCGAGGAACGAATGGATCATATCGTCGCGGTTCCCGATCCAATCGGCCATCATGACGACGGGCATCATGATCGTCATGAACGGGTAGACGAACGCCTCGTCCTGGACGTCCGAGCTGGCGAGGTTTATCGCCTTCGACGTCAGGTCCGCGATGCGCCGCAAGTGGGCATCGTAGTCTTCGATCGTGAGGTGCGGGTTGTAATTCTTGAGGGACGTCAGGCCGCGCAATTCGTCCTCGCGCATCGCGATGAGGGACAGGTTCGCGATCCCGTTCCGCAGGTCCTGGTGCACGCTGACGACGTGGTCCATCAGGATCACGGCGGCGTCGTAATAGTACCAGCCCGCGAGGAAGTTCTTCATGCCCCGGAGGTCGTACGGATGGTCCGTGAAGGCCATGTCGATCAGGTTGTGCCGGCTCGCGGCGCTGACGTGGCCCCCGAGCTTCTCCCACCAATGCATCGAGTCGTCCGGCGCGTAGAAGTTCTCCATGATCTTCTCCATCCGCGGGATCGAGAAGTTCGGTTCCTTCTGGAACATGGACAGGGCCTGACCGAGGGCGACCCGCTCGTCCATGACCTCCATCTGGTAGAAGTAGTCATGACCGTGCGGCGAATTGTTCCAGAGCACGTTGAATCCGCGGACGATGTTGTTGATCAGATCGAACAGCGGGATCTGCTCCTGCCGAAGCATCGTCACGAGCCGCTTCATGAACGCGGTCGAATCGAAGTCCGGATCGAGCATGGAGCTCAGGACCATGTGGTGCAGGTCCTTGGCCTCCAGGTAGGAGTAGTTCCCCTTGTCGATCAGGTCGTCGAGGATTCCGATCACGCACTCTCGGAAGATCTTCGCGGTCATGGACCGATGCAGGTTGTCGGGCGTCATCTGCGCACTGTACTGCTCCGACATCATCGTCGCGCCCGCGGCGAAGCGAAGCGTCTGCAGGTAGTTCCACACCTCACCCTGGTCCTCCCAGAACGCCCCCGCGGGGATGTTCGGCGGCCGGAGGGGGACGCCGTCGGAGCCCGCGAGTTCCTTGAGCTGCTTGAGGCTCGCGTGGACGTTCGTGATGTGGTCCCGGAGCGAGGCCTTGTCGAACCCGAAGTCGTGGAAATCGAACAGGCCTTCGGCGTATCCGCCGAGGCGCAGCACGGTGCGCGAGAGCAAATCGAGGTCCTCTCGGTTGATGCCGAGAGGGCTCGCTGGATGGAGAGTCACCGAGACCGCTCGACGCGTTGCCCCGTGACCATATGAAGGCGGACAGGACGGTTCTCCGGCGTGATTCTTATTTTCTGGAGCAGCCCAAGCAGGCGGTGAAATCGCGCGAGATAACAGGCAGGGACCGCTTAAATAGCCGCGAGAGGGGCTATGACAGTACCGCCGAGTGAGCGTCCTTGGTCGAAAGCCAGACGATGATCACGTACCTCAGCGCAGCGAGTGCCCTGTTCCTCTCGGCCCTCATCATCGTCGCGATCGCCCGCCAGAAGACCCACCGGGTGTTCCAGAAGCACATCTTGCTCATCGCGATCTACCTGCTCGTCTGCGCGATCATCTCGAACGTCCTCATCAGCGTCTGGATCGTCGCGGGGAGCCAGCCGTCGCTGCAGGACGGCATCATCTTGTCGAAACGCGTCCAGGCGACGTTCGACTACCTGTTCGGGATCGCCATCGGCGCGTTCATCTTCGTCGCCACGACCCCGACGATCGGCTCGCGAAAGGACTTCGTCGACTACATGAAGACGGAGTTCCCGAACTCCTACGTGTTCTACCTGTTCCTCATGGTCATCACGATCGTCACGATCCTCTTCGCGAAGGTGACCGTCGACCCGATTGATCCGAGCAAGATCCAGTTCGAAGGGTACTTCCTGTTCATCAACGGCGCCGCGGTCATCACCCTCATCTTCTACGCGCCCTATCGGTTCATCACCTACCTCCGGCAGACGAAGCCGGGCGAGGAGATCCGGCGGGACACGTACCTGATCATCATCGGAATCAGCGGGTTCGCGGTCTGCGAACTCCTCTTCGAGATCCTCCTGCCGGCGAACGGGATCAGCTGGCTCCGGCCGCCGGGCTTCATCTTGGAGATGGCGCTCGTCGGACTGATCGCCTTCGGCGTGCGAGGGGAATCGTACCTGCAGGAGCTGATCATCCCCGAGGCGGAAGCCCACCTGCTCACGAAGCCGACCTATACCCTGGACCGCGGCATCACCTACGTCGTGCTCGAACGGGACGCGGGCCAGGCATTCGAGATCTTCAAGGACCTGGTCACGCACGGAGCCCAAGGTCTGTGCATCACCCGCCGGGCGCCGAAGGCCGTGATGGCCGAGTACGGGTTGGAGCGCACGCCGGTCCTGTGGCTGAGCCGCGTCGCCGCGGAGAAGAACGCGATTCGGCCGAGCCCGCCGGAGAACGTCGCGATGGCGATTGAGCACTTCATCGAGGCGAGCGAGCGGCCGGTCGTCCTGATGGACGGCTTCGAGTACATGGTCAGTCACAACGACTTCGGATCCGTCCTCGCCCTGATGCACGATTTGAACGAAAGCGTCGCGATCCATGAGTCGATCCTCATCGTGCCGTTCGACCCGAGCGCCTTCAACGAGAGGGAGATCGCCCTGATCCGCCGCGAGGTCCGCTTGATCGGACCCATGGCGGAGGAATTCGGCCAGGTCGCGAAAATCTCCACGTGAAGCCGAATCCTTTTATTGCGCGACCCGCTGGGAACGATCGTGGACGATCCGGAGCTCGCCGCCATCCGCGCGAAGAAGCTCGAGCGGCTGCTCAGCGCCGCGGCCGCGTCCGGTTCAACGGCCTCAACCTGGTCCGGACCGATCCCGTTGAGCGATGCGAGTTTTCCCGCAGAAGTTCAAAAGCCCGGCGCCATCCTCGTCGACTTCTGGGCCGAATGGTGCGGCCCATGTCACCGCGTCGCCCCGGTCTTGGAGGAAGTGGCCCGCGCTCGAGCGAACCGGCTCCGTCTCGGCAAGATGAATGTCGACGAGAACCCGGCGACCCCCGAACGGTTCGGGATCACCTCGATCCCGACGATGCTCCTCTTCAAGGACGGAAAGCTCGTGGACGGGATTGTCGGCGCCGTGCCGAAGGCCGAGATCGAGGCCCTGATCGACCGCTGGACGTGACCGTCGACGCCTACTTGGCCAAGGGTCCTGTCGGCCGCGGCTTCGTTTCCTTCAGACGCGGCCGAAGGACTTGGACGATCTCCCGGAAGGCCTTCGTCGCTTCCGAATCCGGATGTTCGAGGACGAACGGCGTGCCGGCGTCGCCGCCGATGACGATGCGTGGGTCGATCGGGACGCGACCGAGGAACGGCAGGCCCAGTTCCTTCGCCGCGGCCTCGCCGCCGCCGATTTTGAAGATGTCCGTCTGCTTCCCGCAGTGCGGGCAGACGAAGCCGCTCATGTTCTCGATCACGCCGAGGATGTCCATCTTGACGGCCTTCGCGAAGGCGATCGACTTGCGAACATCGAGGAGGGACACCTCCTGGGGCGTCGTGACGACGACCGCCCCGTCCGCGTCGGGGATCTCCTGGGCGACGCTCAGCGGCTCATCGCTGGTCCCGGGCGGGAGGTCGATGACGAGGTAGTCGAGGTCTCCCCACTCCACATCGGATAGCATCTGCTTCAGGGCCTTGATTTTCAGCGGTCCCCGCCATACCACGGCGGTGTCGCGGTCGATCATCTGGGCCATCGAGATGACCCGCACCCCGGCCGGACCGGTCGTCGGCTCGAGGCCGGTGTCGGTCGCCTTGACCTGGGCGTCCTCGACGCCCATCATCTTCGCGATGTCGGGGCCCGTCACGTCCGCGTCGACGATCCCCGTCTTCCCGGACTCCGCCAGGACGCAGGCGAGGTTCGTCGCGACCGTCGACTTTCCCGTGCCGCCCTTCCCGGACATCACGACGATCTTGTGCTTGATGCGGGACATCCGCTGGGCCATCTTCATGCGTTCCCGCATCGCGGCCATGATGTGCGGCGGAATCTGGGCGGTCTCGAGTTCCTCGGCCATGAAGGACACCAGGTGGGACGGTGTGACACTGTGGCCAGCGGTATAAAACGTTACGGGAATTACGCGGCCGCAGCCTTGGACAGCAGCCCCGCGAGATGCTGGACGTGTGCCACGAACGCGGCGGGCGCGGGATCCTGCGGCAGATCGGAATAGAACCTCACCAAGGAATCGACCACTTCGAACCCCGCCTGTCGATCGAAGCCCCGAGCCCGGTCCCACAGCGGGTCGTCCGGCATGATCAAGGCATGACGAACCAAGTTCCCGAGGGCGAAGCCATTCGTGGCCGCCCCGCCAACATTCTGCCAGCGGTTCCTCGTCTTCGTGGCCGCATTGTTGTCAATCCACGCGGAGAAGAAATCGTAGGCCCGGCGACCGTCGGTCCCGGAGAAGACGGGGAACGCGAGGTCGTCCGCGTAGATGTCTTGGATGTGATTGAAGGCCGCGCTGAAGGCGCCTTCGCCCGCCCGCGGAATCCGGACCTCCTTCTCGATCAACCGGAAGACGTCGGGGCTGTGGGACGCATGGTCCTGCTCCGTGCGGAGCATGTGGCCGACCTCGTGGGCGACCAGGCCGTCGAGCAGTCCCGATTCGACCGCGCGGACCGACACGAAGAGCGTGTGCCGATCCGATAGGGACTTCGAGGCGCCCATGATCGGGATGGAGACGATCTCGGCGGAGACCGGCCTCTGCAGGGTATGGCCCAACTCGGCATACCGGCCCTCGACGGATTCGAAGGCCGACTTCACCTTCCGCGTTCCTCCGCGACCGGCCTTGTCGACGACGGCGACGAGCACGGCTCGACGAGTCGACGGAGGGCGATAAAGGTTGGTGCCGGGTCGGAGGGAGGGCGCACACGGAGCAAAAGTTTATGGGACCTCCCCATCCTCATCGTGCAAATCGGATTTTCGGGTGTCCGGATGGTGGCGACGAAGAAGCGATCCGACAGGAAGCCCATCCGCGTTCCGACTCCCAAGGAAGTGGAGGAGAACCTCCGCAAGGCGAACCTGCCGAAAGAGCAGTCCGCGAAGTACCACCCGTACTACCAAGGCAAGATCGAGATCGTCCCGCGCGTCCCGGTCCGGAGCTTCAACGACTTCGCGATCTGGTACACGCCCGGGGTCGCGCAACCGTGCCTCGACATCAAGGCGGACCCGCAGAAGGTGTGGAGCCTGACGAACAAATGGAACCAGGTGGCCGTGGTCACAGACGGCACGCGGGTCCTGGGTCTGGGAGACATCGGCCCGGAGGCGGGCCTCCCGGTCATGGAAGGCAAGTCCCTCCTGTTCAAGTACCTCGGCGGCGTCGACGCTTTTCCCGTTCCGCTCGCGACGAAAGATCCTGAGAAAATCATCGAGACCGTCAAGCTCATCACGCCCTCCTTCGGGGGCGTCAACTTGGAGGACATCGCGCAACCGAAATGCTTCGGCATCCTCGAGCGGCTCCGGAAGGAATGCGACATTGCGGTCTGGCACGATGACCAGCAGGGGACGGCGACGATCAACGTGGCGGGCGTGATCAACGCCCTCAAGGTCGTCGGGAAGGAGATGTCGGACGTCCAAATCACCTTGATCGGGGCGGGGGCGTCGAACATCCGCACCGCGAAGATCCTCATCACGGCCGGCGCGAAGCCGGCGAACCTGATCCTCGTCGATTCGAAGGGAATCGTCGGGCGACATCGGAAGGACGTCGAAGCCGCACGGGGCGAATTCGCCGAGAAGTGGGAGCTCGCCCAGATGACGAACGGCGAAGGGCGCGTCGGCGGCATCCCCGAGGCGATGAAGGGAGTCGACGTCGTCATCGCGGCGTCGAAGCCTGGGCCCGGCGTGATTCAGAAAGAGTGGGTGACATCCATGGCCGATGACGCGATCCTCTTCGTGATCGCGAACCCGGTCCCCGAGATCTGGCCCTGGGAGGCGGCCGAGGCCGGCGCACGGATCATCGCGACGGGCCGATCCGATTTCCCCAATCAGGTGAACAACTCGCTCGGATTCCCCGGCATCTTCCGTGGCACCTTGGACGTGCGGGCGAAGACCATCACGGACGAGATGTGCATCGCGGCCGCGAAGGAACTCGCGCTTGTCGCGGAGGAGAAGGGCCTCGACGAAGAGCACATCGTGCCAACGATGGACGAGATCGACGTCTTCGCGCGGGAGGCGGCGGCCGTCGGCATGAAGGCCATCGAACAAGGTCTTGCCCGGGTCAAGAAGAGCCGGGACGAGCTGCTCGAAAATGCGCTCTCCCTGATTCGTCGCGCCCGCGACCAGACCCAGTCCCTGATGCAGGACGGCTTCATCCGACCACCGCCTCCCTGAACGGACTTGCAGGTGGGAATGCGCGCTCATGGGCGGGCAGGCCCTCGGTGGGTTTATCGCCTGGAGACGGCATGAACGAGCCGTGGCATCGGCAGCCGAGGTGAAACGCCGCCACGAGTCGCGGCTCATGAAGATGCGCGGGGTCGTCGGCGTGGGCATTGGACAGAAGGACGGCAAGGAAATCATCCGCATCTACGTGGAGAAGGAGAGTCCGAAGATCCTCGCAGATCTCCCGCAGGCGCTCGACAGCGTCCCCGTCGAAATCGTAGTCACGGGCACCTTCAAGGCCCTCTGAGGAGGCCCCGTCGATGACGAGCCCGGAGGACGCGAAGGCCATCTGCGAATGCCAGCTGTTAGGCCTCGAGCGCGAAGGGATGGAGACCTCCTCGAATCCGAACG
>VBLT01000098.1 GCA_005878615.1 Methanobacteriota archaeon | reverse complement strand
TCCAGGTCGCGGATCGCCTCGAACAGGTCCTGCCCTTTCGGCGACAGGCGGTACTCGACCGCCACGGGCCGATCCAGGTGGACCTTCCGCTCCGCGATCCCGACCTCCTCGAGCTCCTTCAGCGTCTTCGCGAGGGAGCTCTGGCAAATTCCGGTCGCCACCCGCAGCTCGTTGAACCGCTTGGGCCCGGAAAGGAGGCTGTGCAGGACCGTCAATTTGAGCTCGGAGCCGATCACCTCGAAGGCGAACATCGCTCCGCAGCCGGGTCCCGTACAAGGGCTCTGTTCCTCGGCCATGGTGTTTCGTTCTCGCAATAGTATAGTGTGGGCCCGCGATATAAATAGTTTCGTTTCCGTACCACGTTTCGGGTGAGAACCTGGTTCTACTTGCAAACGGGTGCCAGCCGGCCGCCTCCGATGTAGTCCTTCGGATCGCCGAAGTGCTTCTTCACCTCGGGCAACGGGCCCGTCCGGACTATGGTCCCTCACACGCCCTTGCCGGCGACGGCCATGTCGAGGCTGTCCTCGAGCAGGTCGAGGGCCTTCTCCATCAGGGCGAGCGGGATGTTGATCGGCGGCAGTAGCCGGATGCAGTTGTTGTAGAATCCTGCCGTCAGGACGATGAGGCCGTTCCGCAGGGCCGCGGCTTGCACGGCCCGCGCGAGGTCCACGTCCGGCTCCTTCGTCCGTCGGTCCTTCACGAATTCGAGGGCCCACATCGCCCCGATGCCGCGGGCCTCGCCGATCCGTTCCTGGCGCTTCGCCATCTCGTCCAGGCGCCTTCGGATCAGGGCCTCGAGCCGCCGCGTCCCCGGCAAGGCCTTCTCGATCTCGTCCACGGCCTTGAGGGCGGCCGCGCAGACGACGGGGTTGCCGCCGAAGGTGCCGCCGAGCGACCCGGGCCCCGGGGCGTCCATCACCGCGGGCGTGCCAGTGACCCCGCCGAACGGCAGGCCCCCTCCGATGGCCTTGCCGCTCACGAGGAGATCGGGGACCGTGTTCCAATTCTCGATCGCCCACATCTTGCCGGTCCGGCCGGCCCCCGCTTGGACCTCGTCGTCGATGAGGAGGATCCCGTAGCGGTCGCACAGCCGCCGCAGGAGCGGGAAGAACTCCTTCGGAGGGACGATCATGCCGCCCTCGCCCTGGACCGGCTCCGCGAGGATCGCCGCGACGCGGCCGGCGGCCTCGGGTGTGTTGATCAACCGTTCGAGCTCCTCGACGCGGGCCCCCGCCACGTCGGCCGGCGAGCGGTCCTGGGGATCTCGATACGGATAGGCGTAGTCGGCCAGGAGGACCTCCCGGACCAGCGGGCCGAAGCCCTCGCGGTACGGCTTCTCCTTCCCGGTGAGGCTGATGTCCAGCAAGGTCCGCCCGTGAAACGCGGTCTTGAAGGACGCGAGCCAGGCCCTCTTCGTCGCGAAGCGGGCGATCTTCACCGCGTTCTCGATGGCTTCCGAGCCGGAGTTCAGGAAGATCGACTTCGTCAGGCCCGGCGGCGCGATCTCCGCCATCCGCTTCGCGAGATCGAGGTACGGTCCGTAAGACGCGACCATGAAACTGATGTGGGTGAGCCGATCCAGCTGATCCTTCGCGGCGCGAATCACCGAAGGAGGCCGGTGCCCGACCGTCTGGACACCGATGCCTCCGCCCAGGTCCACGTACACGTTCCCGTCGGCGTCGCGGACGAGCGGCCCTTCGGCCCACGTGACGTCGATCGGCAGGCCGATCCGCACGCCATTGGTCACGAACTTCGATTTCCGAGCGACCGCGGCCTTCGACTTCGGCCCCGGCGGCACGGTGACGATCTTCGGGCCGCGGATTCGTTGGGACGGAGGACGCTTCGCCATGCGATTCGACTCCGAGGAAGACCCGTTCGGGGGCCTTCCACGGAGGGAACGGGACATCGGGGTTATAGGCTTTCCATCCCGAGAGGCCCTCAGGTGAACGACGCGCCTTTCGTCTCCGGACCGAAGGCCGCGGCGATCAAGCCGCCCGCGAACATGAGGACCGCAACGCTCGTCAGCGGCCACAGCACGCCCCCCGTCGTCGCATAGAGGCCCGCGAAGACGAGCGGCGCCAGGACCGCGGTCACCTTGCCGACTCCTTCTGCCAGGCCGAACCCGGTCGCGCGGTATTGCGTCGGGAAGAGTTCCGAGGTGTAGGGGTACACGGCCCCCCACGCCCCGAGATTGAAGAAGCTGACGAAGAAGAGGCCGACGACGAGCGTCCAGAAGTCTCGCGCCGTCGCGAAGACGTATCCGCTGAGGCCTCCGAGGATCAGGAAGAGCGCGAGGGTCCTCTTCCTCCCCCAGCGGTCGACGAGGAGGAACGAGGCCGCGTACCCCGGGAACTGTGCAAGGGCGGAGAAGACCAGGAACAGCGCCAGCGTGTTGGGATTCCCGAAATTCACGATTCCGAATCCCGCGAGGGCGGGCGGAAGCCACAGGAAGAGCCCGTAATAGCTGAAGTTCAGCGCGATCCACACGCCGATCGTCACGATCGCGCGGCGCAGCAGGTCGCCCCGGAACAGCGCGGACACGGGGGCTCGCGGGATCGCAGGCTCCGCGGCGAGCTCGGCGCTCGACACCTCCGTGCGGGCCACGGTCCGCAGGACGCTCGAGGCCTCCTGGAGGCGGCCTTGCCGGGCCAAGTAGAACGGGCTCTCCGGGATCGTCCGCCGAAAGAGGAACGCGATGAACGCGGGAAACGCCGCCGCGACGAACAGGAGGCGCCAGGCCCCGCCGAGCTGGATCACGAACACGTACCAGAACGCGATCGCGACGAGGAACCCCGCGGGCCAGAAGAAATCGAGGAGGACCATGTACCGTCCGCGGTGCTGCGGAGGCAGGTACTCCGACAAGATCGCCGGGTCGATGACGAGGAGGCCGCCGAGCCCGACGCCCGCGAGCATCCGCAGGACGAACAGGCTGGGGACGTTGAAGGAGAGGGCCGTCAGGGCGGTGAAGACGGAATAGCTCAGGACGCTCGCCTGGAACAGGAACCGTCGGCCGCGCGCGTCCGAGAGGCGGCCCAAGGTCAGGCTGCCGATCAGGGACCCCACGAGCGTGGCCGCCGCGACGGCGCCGTACGCGAAGGGATCTCGCGGGGTGAAGGTCCCGAGATCGAAGATCCCGAACTCGGACCCGATGACGGGGAGGACCAGGCTGATGAGGATGATTTCGAAGGCCACGAAGGTCCACGCGAACCCCGTGATGAGGACGACGCGTCGATGAAACGAGGTGAAGCCCCCACCACGGAGGACGTCCTCGACCGTGCGCGTCGCGCCAGCCACGAGGCGCCGAGCGCGGGGCGATATATGAGGGTTCGCGGAACCGCGTCACCGGGAGAAAGGGGCGCGTTTCACGCGGCCGGGAACTCGAGGGAGACCGCGTGGCTCGGGTCCCGCCGCGGGTACTCCTTCACATAGGCACCATAGAACGGCACCCGGTTCGCGACGACCCGACGGAACGCGTCTCGGACGCCCTCGTCGTCCAGGCCACGGGTCGGAAGGAGATCGTCGTTCCGGTTCAGGCACCCCTTCAGCTCGCCGGCGTGCGTCACGCGAATCCGGTGGCAGTTCATGCAGAACTCCGCGTTGTACACCGGATCGACGACCTCGACCTCGGCCCCGTTGAAGAGGTAGATCCGCCGGTGGTGCATCTCCCGTACGAGGACCTTGTCCGCGCGGGCCTCGAGCCACTTCTTGAGGGAGTCGATGTCGACCATCCAATCCTGTTGGCCCACGAGCTCGGGCATGAATTGGATGAGCTGGAGTTTTAGGCCGTCGCCGTGACCGATGTACTCAATCATCGCGGGGATGTGCGGCAGCGTGTGTTTGAAGACGACCATGTTTAACTTCACCGGTTTGAGGCCGACCCGCAGGGCTTCCTGGATCCCGCGCAGGACGGGCCGCAGGTCACCCTGTCGAATTTCCTGGAACACCTTCGGGTCCAGCGAGTCGATCGACACGTTCACTCGCTTCAGGCCCGCATTCCGTAGGGCCTCGGCGCGGCCGGCAAGCATCGAACCGTTCGTCGTCATCGAAACGTCCGGGATGTGGCGGACGGTCCGGTCGATCACGTCCTCCATGTCGAGCCGGACGAGCGGCTCGCCGCCGGTGTACTTGACCGACGTAACGCCGAACTCGCGCGCGACCCGGACGATCCGATCGATCTCCGCGACAGACATCTCGTCGTCATGGGGCATGCGAGGCGCAAGGATTGGGCCCAGGCCCTCGTCGTGGCAGTAGATGCATCCGAAGTTGCAGCGCTTCGTCACGCTGATTCGGATGTCCGTGACCTCCCGCCCGAATGCGTCGACGAGCATCCGCAGTCGTTATCTCCACGACGCGCTAAAAACCTGCGCGCGGCCCGGGGAATATGTCGATGGACAGGCGGTGCCACGACGGTTAAACCGAGGATATATTATGGGGCGGGATGGTACCTGGGCCGTGGGGTCGGAGGGCTCGGCCCCGAGGGTCGAGCGAGCGGGCTTGGTCCCCTTCGGAATGGGGCAAACGAAGCCCCATCACTATTCGGAGATTTTGAAGACGATTTGGCACAACAAACGCGCTCCGCTGTTCACCTGGCGCGTCCTCCGAGACGGCGTGTGCGACGGGTGTGCCCTCGGGACGACGGGTCTCAAGGATTTCACGATGGAGGGCGTCCACCTCTGCACCGTCCGATTGAACCTCCTGCCCCTGAACACGATGGGCGCGATGGACACCCGCGTCCTCGAGGACGTGGCGCCCCTGGTCGGGCGGCCGGGCCGGGATCTTCGCCATTTGGGCCGCCTACCCTACCCGATGGTGCGCCGCCGGGGCGACCGCGGCTTCCGCCGGGTCACCTGGGATGAAGCTTTGGACCTCGTGGCCGGGCGCCTCCAGGCGGCGCCGCCGGAGCGGGTTGCGTTCTACCTGACCTCAAGGGGCATCACGAACGAGGTCTACTACGTCGCTGGCAAGGTCGCCCGGTTTCTGGGGACGAACCACGTCGATAACTCGGCCCGCCTCTGCCACGCCCCGAGCACAACGGCCATGAAGGAAACGTTGGGCGTGGCGGCATCCACCTGCTCCTACTCCGACTGGATCGGCAGCGACCTGGTCGTGTTCTTCGGTTCCGACGTGCCAAACAATCAGCCGGTGACGACGAAATACTTGTACTACGCGAAGAAACACGGCGCGAAAGTCGCGGTCGTGAATCCGTTCCGTGAGCCCGGGCTTGAACGGTATTGGGTTCCCTCCGTCTTCGACAGCGCCTTCTTTGGCACCCGCCTTGCCGACGCCTTCTTCCAAATCCACACGGGTGGCGACGTCGCATTCATCAACGGCGTCATGAAGCACCTCATCGCTGAGGGCTGGATCGACGATACGTTCATCGCGGAGCACACGACCGGGTTCGAGGCCCTGCGCGAGACCTTGGACAAGCAACCGTGGGACGTCCTGGAGAAGCAATCGGGCTGCTCCAAGGAGGAGATGCGTGCCTTCGCCGAGATGTACGGGAAAGCGAAAACGGCGGTCTTCGTCTGGAGCATGGGCATCACGCAGCACGTCTTCGGAGCCGACAACGTCAAGGCGATCATGAACCTGGCCTTGGCCCGGGGCATGGTGGGGCGGGAGAAGTGCGGCGTCATGCCGGTCCGGGGCCACAGCGGGGTCCAGGGTGGCGCCGAGGTGGGGGCGGTTCCGAACTTGTATGTCTCCGGCCAACCGGTGGGGGACAAAGCCGCCGACCAGCTCGGAAAGCTGTGGGGCTTCCGGCCTCCCACGGCGAAGGGCCTTTCGGCCGTCGAAATGGTCGACGCGGCCCACGAGGGGAAGATTGACGTGTTGTACATGTGCGGCGGCAATTTCATGGAGACGTTGCCGGAGCCCGCGTATGTGCGGGAGGCCCTGGAACGGGTGCCCGTGCGCGTCCACCAGGACCTGGTCCTTGCGCCGCCGATGCTCTTGGACCCGGCGGACGTCGTGGTCATCCTCCCGGGCCAGACACGGTACGAGCAACGGGGCGGCGGGACCGAGACCTCGACCGAGCGTCGGATCTACTTCTCTCCGGAAATCCGGGGCCACCAGGTTGGCGAAAGCCGGTCCGAATGGGAAATCCTCATGGACGTGGCCGAGCGGGTTCGGCCCGACGCCAAGGAGCATATCCACTTCCGCAATGCCCAGGAGATCCGGGAAGAGATCGCGAAGGTCCTTCCGATGTACGACGGAATTCAGCGGCTCACGAAGAAGGGCGACGCGGTCCAATGGGGCGGGCCCCGTTTGTGCGAAGGCGGGCGATTCCCGAATCCGGACGGACGGGCGCGTTTCAGCGCCATTCGGCCGCCGTCCATCGACGTCCCTCCGGGCTGGTTCCTCCTAAGCACCCGAAGGGGCAAGCAGTTCAACTCGATGGTGCAACAGGACTTCGACCCCCTCGTCGGGGCCCGGCGGGACGACGTCTTGATGAGCTCGTCAGATGCGCAGGCCCTCGGCCTCCGGGAAGGGGATCCGATAGTTGTCAAGAACGACGTAGGGACGCTGCGAGGCCGCTGCCACATCGCCGCGATGCGTCCCGGAAATGTCGAGCTGTACTGGCCCGAGGGGAACGTCCTGATTCCTCGCGGGATTATCGAACCGGGGTCGCGGATCCCCGACTACAACGCGATGGTCCAGATTGTCCCCGCGGCCACGGTGCCTTCATGAGTCGTCCGGGGAGCACGGCGGCGACGAGGGTCCGGAAGGTTCGCCCTGGCCGGGTCTTCGATGAGGACGACATCCTCACATCGGAGGAGCCCATGGAAATCCGCCTGATGATTCCCTCGGCGGAGGGCGTCCGTCCTATGAGCCTGTCCGTGACGATGCGGACGCCGGGGAACGACTTCGAACTCGCCGCCGGCTTCCTCTTGACCGAAGGGATCATTCAAGGTCGAAAGGACATCGAGCAGATTGCGTATTGTGTCGACCCCGACGTTGAGCAGGAGTTCAATATCGTCAGCGTTTCCCTCCGGCCGGGGACCTCGTTCGATCCCGCTCTCGTGGAACGGCATTTCTACACGACCTCTTCCTGCGGCGTCTGCGGGAAGGCCACGATCGAGGCGGTGAGGGTGCGTCACATCCCGAAGATTCCGACGGACAGTCCTCGAGTCTCGCATCGAGTTATCGGCCGCCTAGGGAATGAGCTGAGGGAGAGCCAGCACATCTTCGCTCGGACGGGGAGTCTGCACGCAGCCGGACTGTTCGACGCTGAAGGTATGTTGTTGAGCGTGCGGGAGGACGTCGGTCGGCACAATGCCGTGGACAAGGTGATCGGCCAGCAGCTACTGGCGAATCGGCTTCCCCTGTCCGCCACCGTGCTCATGGTCAGCGGTCGCGCGAGCTTTGAGATTCTCCAGAAGGCCGCGGTCGCGGGCGTCCCCTTCGTCGTCGCGGTGGGCGCTCCGTCAAACCTCGCCGTGGACGTGGCCAAGGAGTTCGGCATGACCCTCGTGGGCTTCGCCCATGGGGATAGCTTCAACATCTACGCAGGTGGCCATCGCCTCATCGACCTCCCGGAGCGGGAGGCAGATGGGGGCGGCGCGCAGAGGCGTCCCAGGATGGCCGTGGGAACGCTCGGAGGCAGCCTCGATGTCTCGTGATGATGTCAAGAAGGCAGTCGGAAAGATCAGATCGGTTGGTAAGAGGGGGACGTGATTAGATGGAGACGAATCAAGGGCGCGTGTCTAACAGGTGGGCGATCGCAGCGGCGGGGATTGTCATGCAGCTGTCCCTGGGCGCGGTCTATGCATGGAGTGTCTTCCGGATTCCGTTGACGAAAACCTTCGGTTGGTCGATATCGCAAGTGACGCTGACCTTCACGATCACGATCTTCACGCTGGGGGTCACGGCCTTCTTCGGAGGTCTCTGGATGGCGAAACGGGGTCCTCGGAGGGTCGCGATGGTGGCGGGGGTCCTTTACGGCGTCGGGGTCATGCTCGCCAGCCTGTCCGCGAATCGACTGGAAGTGTTGTACATCACTTACGGTGTCATCGCGGGGACCGGGACCGGCCTTGGCTACATTGTGCCCGTGGCCACCCTGCTCAAGTGGTTCCCGGACAAGCGAGGCCTGGCGACCGGCATGGCGGTCACCGGTTTCGGAGGCGGGGCCCTGATCACGGCCCCCGTCGCGACGATCCTGATCCAGTCGACCGATGTCCTGAGGACATTCCTGATCCTGGGCTTCGTCTACCTCATCGCCGTCGTGGCGGCCGGCTCGGTCATGAGAAACCCTCCGGATGGATGGAAGCCGTCCGGTTGGGAGCCCACGAAGGCCCAAACCGCTCAACGGGCGCCGAAGGACTTCGAACTCAAGGAGGCGGTCAAGGCCTGGCAGTGGTACGGGCTGTGGGCGCTCTTGTTCCTGAACGTAACTGCCGGCATCGCTGTCCTCTCCCAGGCAGCACCCATGGCCCAGGAGATTACCGGAGTAACGGCGCTCGTGGCCGCGGGACTCGTCGGCATCTTCGCGATCGCCAATGGCCTCGGGCGTCTCGTGTGGGCGTGGCTTTCGGACCTCGTGGGCCGGAAGTGGGTGTTCCTCATCATGTACCTCCTCCAGGCTGTCCTGTTCTTCAGCCTGACCCTGACCAATTCCTTCGTGGTGTTCACGGCCCTCGGGTTCGTCATCCTCCTCTGCTACGGCGGCGGCTTCGGCACCATGCCCGCTTTTACGGCCGATTACTTCGGGTCTAAGCGGGTGGGCCCGATCTATGGCCTCATGCTGACGGCCTGGGGCGCCGCCAGCGTCCTCGGACCCCTGCTGATCGCCTACATCCGGGAAACCACAGGGACCTACACGAATGCCCTGTACATCATCGGGGGCATCTTGCTCGCGGGGGCTGTCATCCCGGTCATCGTCCGACCGCCCAAACTCGTGACGAAGACGGCCGCCGCCGGGGTGGAGCCTTCCAGCGCCGCGGGTGGCATGGCCCGGTAGGACCCGACGAACTCACCAAGCCTGACGGCGGGAGCGACCCGAGGGCTCGTGACTCCGAATGTTTTTATAGCAGCGGTTCGTCAGGAGGGCTAGCCCACATCGTCTGAATTCGCCTGGTGGCGGTTTTTCCCGACCCTTTGCGACTCGGCGGCTTGTGTCGGCAGAAGTGAAAGCATGGACGAAAAGACAATGACGAAAGTGAAAGACCTGACCCCCGCCTCCAAGCAGGTAAATGTCTTGGTGAAGGTCGTCGGGTTGAGCGAAGAGCGAGAGATCACGTCGAAGTTCGGCGAAGCGAGAAAGCTCGTCGAGGCGACGGTTGGGGACGAGACCGCAACGGTCCTTCTCACCTTGTGGAACGACCAGATCGGTCAGGTCCAGAAGGATGAGACGGTCCTAGTCGACAACGGCTACGTGACCCTCGTGCGCGGCCACATCCGGCTGAACGTCGGCAAGTATGGCTCGATGACGAAGTCGGACCAGACGATCGAGACGGTGAACACCGCCCTCGACGTCAGCGCGGTCGAGTACGAGCGCGAGCCCCGCTATCGAAGCGGCGGCTACAGCGGCGAGCGACGCGGCGGCAGCGGCGGAGGGGACCGACAGTTCGAGTTCGGGACCTTCGGCGGCGGCCGTGGTGGTGGCGGCGGCAGCGGCGGTCGCGATCGCGACCGACGGGACCGCGGCCGGCGGCGTTTCTGAACCAGATTCAACGACCTGGCCTTCGGGCCAGGATTTTTCCCATTTTTCTCTGCACTCGAGCGAACGCCCTCTGAGAGCCGTTGACTTGATTCAGCGCCGACGCGGCGGTCGGCGGTCGTCCGATCGTTCGGGCATCTGATAGATTCGCTCGGGCTGCCGCGACTCGAGCCGGCCATTGTAGAAGGCGCGGGCGTTTTCTTCCGTGACTTCGACGTGCAGCAGGTCGAGCTTCGACTTCATGAGGTTGCGGAACTTTTGCTGCTTCGACTTGTTCTCTTCGTTCCACATGCGCGTGAACTGCTGGTTCTTGAAATCTTCGACCATCGACGGCACCGCCTCAAGGTCCGGTGAGAAACTCGGTCGGCGACCAAGACGGCCGACTCGGTTCGTCCGAACGCTGAGGACCGTGGTAGCGAGGGGACCCTCGCTCATAAGCCTTTTCTCAGTTCGGTCTCGGGGTCAGTACGTGAAGGTGACGATCACCTCGTCGCTGACCACTTCGATCCGGTATACGTTCAGCGGGAACTTCGCGGGTGGATCCTTCGGTTGCCCGGTCTGAAGATCCCACGCGCCATTGCAGTCCTTGCAGACAACCGCGACCCGCTCTCGGTCCACGTGGCCGTCCGTGAGCATCGCCCACTTGTAGGTGCACGCCTCGTCCACGCAGTAGAAACGGTCTCCGAGGCGTACGACCATGACGTCGTACCCCATGATCTCGAAGTGCTTCAGAGCACCGTCGGGGATCTCCTCCACCTTGCAGAGTGTGACGTCCTGCTCCATCGGCTCGGCGAACCCCCTGGGCCCCTTAAGCGTTTGCGGGTCACGCGGCCTTGCGCCGCAGGAAGAACGTCAGTCGGGACCGAAGAGGAGGCTCTTTCGCCGCCGGCGGCGGATGGGAAGACACATGCAACACGATTCCGTCGACGCTCGAGATGTACACCTTCGTATCGGGAGGGAGTTCCTCGTCCGCGATCGCCTGCCACAGTTCGCCGCGGAACATGACATATCCTTTCTGCCCCGGCCGCATGGCATCGACGACCGTCGCCTGCTGCCCGACCGTCTCGCCCACGATCGGGATCCGGTGGCGCACCTGCTGGACCTTGTACATCGCGAAGAGCAGGAATCCTCCGAAGAACGCGGTCGGCGTCAGGAACGAGGCGAGGAAGAGAATCTGGTATTCCGGCGTCACCGCGAACCGCGGGGGTCGGAGCGGCGCCAGGAAAAGCGCGGCGAGCACGATCGCGACGATCCCTCCGATGCCGAAGACTCCGAAACCGGGAGTCTTGATCTCCAGGATAATCAGGATCACTCCGACAATAAACAAAAGGAGCGCAATTGGATCGACGTTGAATCCGAGGCCGACGATGGCGAGGAGGAGAATGATAATCCCCGCAATCTCCGCTCCGTGCCCCGGCGCCGAAATACCGAAGATGACGAGATAAATTCCCAGGATGAGGAGAAGGGAAGCGACGAGGGGGTTGGAGAGTATCTCGAGGAGGCGAACCCGCGATGACGCGCTGAACGGGACGACTTCGGCGCCTGCCACCTGAAGTCGAATTCCCTTGTAGATCGTCGTGATGCCATCCGCCTGAGCTAGGAAGTTCTCCACGGAGTTCGCCGTGAAGTTCGATGCGAAGTATCGCTGGGCGTCGGCGGGGTTGAGGTTCAGGTTTTCGCGGACGAACCAGTCCGCGAGCTTCATGTCCCGGCCGTCGATGGTCACGTTGTTGTCCCGACCGTGCAGGGCCATCTGGCCCTCTAGGATGCCCACGACCGCGTTCACAATCTTGGCGTCCGTAATCGGTTCGACCCCGGTGGGCCCGACGGTGACCGGTTGGACAGACCCAATCGTCGTGCCGATCGCCATCGCCGCGAGATCCGTCGATTCGAAGAGGATCGTCCCCGCGCTGAACGCGTGGGCCCCCGTCGGCCCGACCCATCCGAGGATTGGGACGGTCATCGCGTTGTCCATGAGTTTGGCGATGTCTTCGGTCGCTTGCAGTTCGCCGCCGGGGGTGTCGAACCGGAGGATCAGCGCGTCGTATCCTCCCGTGCGCGCGTCGTCGATCGCCTCGCTAATGAACTCGACAGTCGAGCGATCGATTGCGCCGGTCACGTCCGCGAGGAGCACTCGAGGGCCCTGGGCCCGAGTGGACGGCATCGCCATGACTACGACTGATGTCAAGAGGACGATCAGTAGGACCGCCCGTGCCGGCCTCCCCGCGCCCGGTGTCACTCCTTCTTGTCCCCTTTCCGAGTCATCGCGGCGGTCAGGGACGCGACTTCTCCG
Organism: Methanobacteriota archaeon; assembly: GCA_005878615.1. Classification (GTDB taxonomy): domain Archaea; phylum Thermoplasmatota; class Thermoplasmata; order RBG-16-68-12; family RBG-16-68-12; genus RBG-16-68-12. The sequence continues at coordinate 2,879 of VBLT01000098.1, read as the reverse complement.
GTGATGTCTCCCGCCGCGGTCGTGTTCGTGACGACGATCATGTTCTTCTCCCGCGCGATCTCCGTGAGGGTCTGCAGCTCGCGCAATCGCATCGCGGAGGGCGCGGAGCCGTAGAGCATGGCGGCCTCGCGCATCTTCTCCGCGGCCTGGAATTCGCCCTCCGCCATGATCACCCGCGACCGGCGTTCCCGTTCCGCCTCCGCCTGCTTGGCGATCGCCCGCACCATCGTGTCGGGGAGCGACACATCCCGCAGCGTGACCGCGGACACCTTGACACCCCAAGGCTCGGTCGCGTTGTCGAGGAGGACCTGGATCCGCTTGCTCAGGTCCTCGCGCTTCGAGAGGAGCTCGTCGAGCTCGACCTGGCCGAGGACGTCCCGCAGAGTGGTCTGGGCGAGCAGATTCGTCGCCTGGACGTAGTTCTGGACCTCCGTCACGGCCTTCAACGGATCGTACACGCGGTAGTAGACCACCGCATCGACCTCGACGGACACGTTGTCCCGGCTCACGACGCGCTGACGCGGCACATCGAAGGCGACGACCCGCAGGTCGATGAGGACCCGACGGTCGAAGATCGGGATGATCACCGTCAGGCCGGGTCCCTTCGGCTTGCTCAAGAGGCGACCGAGCCGGAAGATCACGAGCCGTTCGTATTCCCGAACCACCTTGACCGCCCCCCGCAGGATCACGAACACCAGGATGACGATCAGTACCGCCGCAAGGATGAGTTCCTCTCCCGCCATGCCTCAACACCCCGGGACGACAAGGCGCGCTCCGCGAATAAAAGGGTTGGCCGGGACTACCCCGCCGCGGGGCCCGTGGGACGCACGGAAGCTCCTATGCTCCTATACCTCTAAGTAGAGGTACGACCGAGCAGGACAGGCTCCGGCACGATGTCGGCCGAGGTCACATCCGAGCGAACATCGCGGCCATGTGCTTCGAGCCGCCGATGAAGTCCGTGAGCCGGATGTTCTCGTTCGGGGCATGGTAGTTCGATCCGTCGTAGGACACGCCCGGGCCCGAAATCGAAGGGACGCCGACGACCTCGTTGAAGAATCCGTGGGCGGAGGCGCCCGCGGACCACGGCCAGACCTCCGGCTCGCGGCCGTAGGCGTCCACGGAACCCTTGATCGCTGCCTTCACGACCCGCGCGGCCAGGGAGATCGCCGCCGCCTCGAGGTTCTCCGGCGCCGGCCGCAGCTCGATGTCCTCGAAGCCCTTCGACTTCAGATGGTCCCGCAGCTTCGCGAGCTGCTTCTCCTTCTTCATGTTCGGCACCAGACGGAAATCGATCTTCGCCTTGGCGACCGCGGGGTTCACGGTCTTCGTTCCCTCCTCGATGTACCCGCTGACGAACCCACAGATCGTGCAGGTCGGGGAGTAGATGAGCCTCCGGACGAGCTCGAAATTGTTCTCCCCTCCGATGAACTCCTTGACGCCCCAGAATCCTTTCAGCGCGTCCGCGGAGAAGGCGCTCGCCCGCAGATACCGCAGTTCGCGGGCGGTTGGCCGGCGCGCGTCCTCGTACCACCCGGGGATCTTGATCCGACCGTTCGCGTCCCGCAGCGTCGTCAGGAAGTGGATTAGGCGCCACCCGGGGTTGGGTGCGATCGCGGCGTAGGAGGAATGCTGGTCGACGGACGCCGTCCGGCTCACCATCTCGACGTAGAGGATGCCCTTGCATCCGAGCTCGATCTTGGGCGTGCCTTCGTGGAGATGGTCGCCTCCCTCGATCGTCGCGCCATCCGCCTTCAGGATCTCCTTGTTCGCGTGGACGAAGGAGGCGAAGTGGGGACTGCCGACTTCCTCCTCGCCTTCGACGACGAACTTCAGGTTGATCGGCGGACGGCCCTCGACCCGTTGCCAAGCCTGCACGGCGAGGAGCTGCATGATCAGATTCCCTTTCGTGTCCCCGCACCCGCGGCCCCAGAACTTGCCGTCCGCCATCGTCGGATCGAACGGATCGCGCTTCCATTCGTTCAACGGATCGACCGGTTGGACGTCGTAGTGTTGGTACATTAGGAGCGTGGGCTTCCGCTCGTCGACGATCATCTGGCCGAAGACCACGTTCGGGCCGCCTTCCGTCGGGTATTCTCGAGCCTCGAACCCGTTCTCGGCCAGGAGACGCCGAACGAACGCGGCGGTCTCCGGCTGCGCCTTCTTGTGCGCGGAGATCGTCGGGAAGCGGCAGTACTCCTTGAGGACTTCAAGGGCTTTGTCCGAGTCGGCCTCGACGCGCGCCAGCACATCGCTCAGGACCACAATTTCACCGGGGCCCGCAACGCGCGATTCCCATAAGAACTCCTACGACTCGGCCCCGCATCGCGTCCAGCCCGAAGGGACAACGGAGAGGGTTTATCGTTCCCGTTGCCTATGATGACGTACGGCCTCTACAGGCACAACTCCAACAAAGGCCAGCCCTCCGAGGCGGAGCCGCCGGACCTGGGTCGTCCTGGGGTCGGCGATCGCGGCCGCGGCGGTCTTGGGGGCCGTGGTAGGGGCTGTTTGGATTGCGTCGTTGCAACATTCCCAAGGCATTCAGAAACGCGCCGGCATCCGCGATCTCACCTTTATAATACGCACCAACAAGATCGAATATGCCCCCGCTGAGACGGTTCATGTCATCGCGAACCTCACGAATACCGGAGAGGTTGCGGTCACCATCATCCTGGGAGGCTGCGCACCTGCGGCCTTGTTTTCAGACCCATACGGGACCATCTGGTTCGACACCGCGTCCGGTAAATCCTGCTTGAATGGCATCGTAGAGGCTCCCCTCGAACCCCGACACAGCCTCGTGGTCTCGTACGAGTGGGATCAACGCGATTATCACGGGAATCCGGTCCCCTCCAGTGAGGCGTACCAGGCCCAAGCGGGAAGTA
>VBLT01000097.1 GCA_005878615.1 Methanobacteriota archaeon | reverse complement strand
GAGACCGTGATCGGCGTGCCCGAAGACTGGCGGGCCAACGGACTCCGGGCGTGGCGCCGGACCCGAGATGAGAATGCAACCGCGACCGTGGCGTATCTGCGTTCGATCGTCGCCCAAGCCGCCGCGCCGATGGCCTCGGCCGTCGAGGCGGTGGACGTCGAGGAGTCACGTGCCGTCGTCCGGTTCCGCTCGCCGGAACAGCTCCTGCCGAAGGAAGTCGAAGGGCGGACGGTCGAGTGTCTCCTCTATTGAGGCCAAGGGCTTAAGTCGGTCGCGCCCATCGGGACCGCGAATGGAGGATTTGTCTCGGTTCGCGGCCTCCCATCCGGAGCTGTGCAATCCTTCCGTCGTTCGGGTCCCAGGACTCGGAACCCTCCCGCCCCTCGAGGGGGCTCGACCCTTCGAGCTGTCTGCGGAGAACCTCGCGGCCTTTCGGGTGGAGACGCCGAAGGATCCGAGCACGCTGCCCGCGATGCTGAAGGTCGGCCCGGAGGCGGTTGCGTTCTACGTGAGCTTCCGGCTCGCCCCCGAGGCATGGGGCGTCTACATCCGCGAGGGAGGCCTCCGTGCGCTCAAGGAGGAATACCACCGCATTATCTGGAGGGACCTCGGCAAATACGCGGACCAGAATGTCGACGACATCGCAGACAAGGTCGAGACGACCCTGGTCCTTGACTACCTCCTGTCGCACAACCGCATCCACTACCTCGTCGACCGCTGGGCCGCGGCGCAGGAATCCGGCGACGGCAAAGTCCGGTACGGGCCGTATCAGACGACGTGGTATTCCGCGCCGCCGAAACCCGCGATGGTCCCGGAGGACGTCGGGAATCTCGAGGAGGCGCTCGCGAACATGGAAGCCTTCCGGCAATACATCAACCCCTCCTACGCGGAAGGCGTCGCGAAGCTCGTCGAAGGCCGCCTCGATGAACGGAACGTGAACGAGTGGAAGGCGTTCTTCATAGGCGGGCGCTTCGCGGTCGAGATGGCGAACGTGTTCTCGCGTCAACCGCCGGGCTGGAAGGATTTCGTCCGATTCTTGAATCGCAAGACGTCCGTCGGCGCGACAAATTATGTGCGGATCCAGTATTCCTACAATCCGGAGATGCTGGAGCGCGGGCAGAAGGAGTTGACGAAACGCATCGGAGGTCCTGAGGCGGTGCCCAACCTTTTCACGGCAGAATCGCCAGACTTTCCTCCGGTCTTCCTCCTGTAGCGCCGAGTCCGCTGGATCGACAAATCACACCGTGCAGTCGATTTCCGATGCGCCCCGGCGATCGCCGCCCTCACCTTTTTATCGCCCGCCCAGGTTCCCGCGGCATGTCGCTGTCGGACCGGTTCGGCACGAGCCGGGCCGTCCACGGCTCCATGCTCTTCCTCGTCCTCGTCTGGGGGCTCGCGTTCGTCGCGATCAAGCAAGCCCTCGTGTACATGTCGTGGATCACCCTGACGTTCCTGCGCTTCGCGGTTGCCGACCTGCTGTTCGTCGGTTCCCTGGCGGCGCGGCGCCAGCTCCGGCCGGCCCCGCGTCGCGCGGACCTCCCGCGGCTGACCCTCCTCGCGTTCGTCGGCTTCACCGGATACCACCTCTTTCTGAACCTCGGCGAAACCGATCCCACGGTGACCGCGGGGACCGCGGCGCTCATCATCGCCTCGACTCCGGCGTTCATCGCGGTGCTGTCAATCCCTCTCCTCAAGGAGAAGATCCGCCCCCTGCAGGCTGCAGCCATCGCCCTCGCGTTTGCCGGCCTCGGCCTGATGATTTTTTTCGCGCACCCGGGAAGCCAGTTCCGGTTCCAGGCCTCCCAGGGAGCGCTCACCGTCATCCCTTCGGCGATCTTTTCCGCCCTGTATGCGGTCTTCGGGAAGCGATCGCTCGTTCGATATCCGCCGGCCAGCCTGATCACCTGGACCCTCCTGATCGGGACGGTCCTCCTGCTCCCGCTCCTCGCGCTCACGTTTCCGGGGTTCGTGCGAGACCTCATGACGATGGGCGTCAACGGCTGGCTCCCGGTCCTGTTCCTCGCGTTCCTGCCCACCTTCCTCGGATACACGATCTGGTTTCGGGCCCTCGCTCGTCTTCCGGCGGCATCCGCCGCGGCCTACATCTACGCGAGCACCCTCGTCGCCGTGATCGGGGGCATCGCGATCCTCCAGGAATCTCTTACGACGGCTGCGGTCATCGGGGGAGTAATGGTGATTGTCGGCGTGTTCGCCGCCCAACGATTCGGTCGCCGCTAGTCGGAACCGCGTCGGTCCATCGCATCCAACACGTCCGCGGCCCACCCATCATGGGCCATCAGCGAGCGGTCGGGAAGGCGCGACCTCGGGAACCACTCCAATGCGGCGACATTCGGACCCGGTGCGCCGCGCGGCATGGCCTTGAAGTCCGCTCGGTAATGGAAAACGAGATGCCACGCCCCATTTCCGAAGGACTCGATGTGGCTCAATTTCGGGACGGCGGACGTCAGGCCGGTTTGAGTTGTCGCGATCCTTTTGGCGGCCTCGTCCGGATGCTCGAGGTGGCCTAGGTAATCGTCGGGGAGAAACCAGCCTCGCTGCCCGTCATACCGGGAGACGTCCTTGTACTTCACGAACAGGACTCGGTCGCCGGCACGAATCGCGATGTCCGCGACGAGCTTGTGAACGCCGCAGGTGACTGCCATGTCTCGCCCCCGATCTCGGACGCGAGATGGGGCCGTCCGCCAAGAACGCTTCCGTCGAGACGCATCAGCGGATTCGTTCGAGTTGGAACGACCCGATCATGATCGCTTTGTTCGTGAACTTGTAGGGAACCCAGTCGTGGGTCTGGACCTCTCCCAGTCCAACGACCTGGAGCTGCGTCTTCTGCTTGTCCGACTTGAAGTGGATCGCGCCGTCGACCATGTGCTCCATGGCCTCGAGGGTCTGGTCGTTGTGCATGCCTCGCTCGAGGGCGATCGCGGACACGACCTTCGTCTGACGGAGGCGGTTCACGAGCCGCTGGAAGAAGTTCATCGCGTCCCGCTCGTCTGCCTGGGTGATCGAGGAGCTGAGGGTCAGGTACGCGAGCCGGAAGTAGGGATACTTCTTCTTGAATTCCTCGTCGAGCTGGCTCACGATCTGGTAGATGTTCTCGAAGTCCGTCGGGCCGTTCACCCGCCAGACGTTCTTCTCCTTCACCGGTTTGGAGGACTGGAGAGGCGACGTGCAGTCGATCCAGCGGACGAGGCCGAGCTGGTCGTACTCGACGAACGTCGGCAGGACGGGCGCGATGTCCTTCGCGACGTCGATCGGCAGCTTCGTCGTCGTGATGATGATGGCGGGGATGCCCTTCCTCAGGCCCTCCGCGATGAAGTTGAGGAGCGCGACCTCTTTCCCGACGAACGCGGGACCGACGAAGAGGACGTTCGAATTGAAGGGGATGCCCCCGTAGAGCAGGTCGTCGAGACGCGGGGTCCCCGTCTTGACACGGTCCGCCTTCTTCTCGATGGCGACGGCCTCTTCCGCCTCCGCCTCGCCGGCCGCGGTCGTGATGCGGGCCTTGACGGCACCCTCGCGCATCTCGAATTCCTTTTCCTTTTGGTACGTCCGGCGCTTGAATTCCTCTTCTCGCTCGCGCAGCCGGTGCTCCCACGCTTCGAGCTGGGCGTCGCGGTCGAGGTCTTTCATGCCCGGGGTGCTGGTGGCCCGGCCCTCTCGGGCCTTCCCTTCCAGTTCGAGCGCCTTGAGCTGGACGTCCGACTCGCGTTCCTCGAGTTCCTTCGCTCGCTCGAGCAGGCTCCGGTTCTCCTCGTTCAGCCGCTTGATCTCGGTTTGCAGGTTCGACTGCATCTCGGCGACCTTTTTCTCCCGAGACGCGAGGGTCTTTTCCTGCCGTTTGACATCCTCGGCGTTCGACCCGGCCGCCGCCTCCTTCATCTTCGCGTCTTTGAAAAGTTCCGCATACTTCTTCGTCTTGTCATCGAGGCCACGCTGCGCCTCTTCCACGGAGGAGGCCTGGCGATCGATTTCCGCGGCTCGCTGCCGCAAGGCGGCCTCTTGGTCCGCGATCGTCTTCTCGCGGGAAACGAATTCGGTCTCCCGGTCCTCGAAAGAGCGACGCTGGCCTTGGAACTGCTTGTCGATCCGCGTCGCATTTTCGTAGCGCTCGCGGAGCTGGCTCTCCAAGGTCTTGACCTCGACCTCCTTCTTGCCGACTTCCTTCTCCTTCGCGAGAATCTTCGACTCCCAATCCTTCAGCTCGCGGATCCTCGTTGCCTCGCCGGCGGAATGCGTCGCCTCGAGTCGCTCGGACTTCATCCGGAGCTCCGATTCCTTGAGCTCGAGATCTTTTTCCTTCTTCAGGAGCGAGGTCCGGGTGGAATCGAACGACTTCTCGAGCTCCTGGAGCCGCGACTCGCGTTCCTCGACGGACTTGAGCTTCGTCTCCGACCCGCGCACCTTCGAGGTCAACTCGATCGAGGCGCGCTTGACCTCCTTCTCGCGCTCCGCGAGGGAGGCCTCGCGTGCGCCGACGGACTGGCGGGTCTTCTCGAGTTCCTTCTTGAGGCCCGCCAGGTCGCTGTCCTTCAGCCGGATCTCCTCGGCCTTCGCCTCCATCTCGGCCCGGGCCGATGCAACCTTCCGGTCGAGCTCCCGTAGCTGGCTCGTGCCTTTCTCGATCGCGACCTCGCGGGTCGTGACGTCGCCCAGCTTGCCCTTCAGGTCCTTCGCCTGATCCTCCAACTCCTGCTGCAGGGCCTCGAGATGGGCCTCGCGGCCGCGCAGCGCCCGCTCCTTGTAGTCCAGCGCCTCCCGTTTCTTCTGGTAGTCCTGCTGGATGATCGCGACCTTCGTGTTGTCCGCCTTCAGGATCTCCCGCTGGTAGACCGAGGTCGAAGAGGCGATGATGTGCAGGAGGGATCCCGCGATCTCCGTCGTGAGGGCGCCGATCAGGTAGATGATGATGAACAACGCCCGGCCGTCCTGCGTCTCGATCGTGAAGTTGGCCGTGAACAGTGTGAGGAAGACCATCAGGATGGGCATGATCAACGCGGACCCGAGGCTTCCAAGCTTCCGCGCGCCGAGCCCCTGCCACGTGAGCCCCATCGAGATGATCGTCAGGGGCACTCCCGCGGCGGAGATCGGGTAGATCAGCGGGATGACCCAGAGGGGCAGGCTCCCCTGCATCGCCGCGATGATGGCGAGGGCGACGACGAAGAAGAGGCCCATGCCCGCCGCCGATGTCGCGAAATGCCGCGAGACATAGTGCCGTCGATATGGTTCCCGCTTCAGGCGAACGGCATCCCAGGAGGTCAGGGCGCCGGCCACCGCCGGCAGGAGCCAAAGGACATAGTCGAGGCGCAGGCCCGTGATCGGCAACGGCCGTCCCGCGAACGTCACGAGGAGGACGCCGTTGAAGAAGAACGCGATCGCCGCGAGGAACCCGTATCCGTGGGCGTGGCGGGCGAAGGTGAGCTGGAGCATGCCCTGCTGGGCCGAGGTGCCCGGGTCCGCGGCGGCCGCCGCCTTCGGCGGCTTCGACCTCTCGAACGACGGTCGGAACCCCGTCTTGGGTCCCGGCGGCTTGCTAGAATTCGCCTTGCGGGCCATGGAGTCCCTGATTCCACCTACGGCTGGGAGGGCTTAATGAAAACGAACTTGGTACGTTTACATAAAGGATGCGTCGAGAAATACCAGAGTTGATACTGTATTGACGAACCCGCGCATCTCCCCGAATTGGAGCCGCGGGAACGAAAATCGGTGGGGTTATCCGAGACGGACGCCTCCATGGGCCGAGGAGTTGTCATGCCCGCAGTCGGCGAACCTGCTCCGGACTTCAGCTTGCGGTCGGACGATGGGAAGGTCGTTTCGCTCAAAGAGTTTCGAGGGAAGAAGGTCGTGCTGTACTTCTATCCGAAGGACGACACGCCGGGTTGCACGAAGGAGGCTTGCAGCTTCCGCGACAACCTCGGCCGGGTCACGTCGAAGGGCGCGATCATCCTCGGCGTGAGTCGCGACGACACGGTGAGCCACGTCAAGTTCCGGGAGAAGTACGATCTCAACTTCCCGTTGCTCAGCGACGACAAAGGCCGGGTGACCGAGGCCTACGGGGTTTGGAAGAAGAAAAACCTGTACGGTCGGGAGTACTTCGGGATCGAGCGGACGACGTTCCTCATTGACGAGGGCGGCAAGGTCGTTCGGATCTGGCCGAAGGTCCATGTCGAAGGCCACACCGACGAAGTCCTCGCGGCCCTGTGAGCGGACAAAGGTTCATCATCGGACGCCGATTCCGCCGACGCTGGGTCCATGATCCCGCCCAATGCGGCGCCACCGAAGACGATCGTCATCACGTACCCCGGCGCGGAGGAGAAGATCCGGAAGCAGTACGTGTACCAGACCTACCTGTCGCCTCACGAGCACGATCGGATGTCTCTGGTGCCCGGGAACCGGCTCGTCGTCAAGTTCAAAGACGAGGTCGTGGGGGAAGGCCAGGCCATCCTCGTGGAGAAGACGACCCTCGAGCGGCTCTCCGACTACGACGCGATGTCGGCGGGCTACGAGAACAAAGGGGCCCAAGAGAAGCACGTCCTTCAGACGGTCCTCTCCGGGGTCCGAAAGCCGGAGAAGTCCGAATTTTGGAAAGTCCTCTTTCGCTGGCTGTGACGACGTTCGCGCTCCCCTTCGAGGAGTTCTTATCTGATTCGTTCGTTGTCGTTGGGGTCTGACGCGTCCCTGGACCTCAGGGAATCGAAGGCGGTGTGAGATCATGAGAAACGTAAGGCCCATCGTGATCAAGATCGGCGAAACGGTCGTTCATCCTGAGGCCCTCGGCCGGGTGCTTGCCGAAGTCGGTGCCAGCGAAACCGCGAGCTCAAAGTTCCTGGGCACCCACGGGACGGACGGTCAAACACTGATCGAGTTCGCCGGGCGGATCTGCTACGAAAGCTACGAGCCCGGACTCAATCCGAACGTGACGCGGATCCGAGAGGATCCGGCGGACTATTTCCGGAACATCGTGAGTCGCGGTGACGGATCAATCCTGGAACATTCCGCGGTGAGTTTCGGAATCTGCCACGTGAGCCGCATCACCACGCACGAACTGGTGAGACACCGAGTCGGAACGGCGGTCAGTCAGGAGTCGTTGCGGTATGTTCGACCGCCAGAAATCAGATTCTGGATTCCCGACGAGCTGAATCCCGAACAACGGAAGGCCATGGAGAAGGCCGTTGCCGCCGCGGAAAAGGCCTACCGGGAACTGGAGGCCCAAGTGCCCTGGGAGAAGATGACGATGGACCAGAAGAAACGCCTCACCTCCGCGATTCGCCGCATCCTACCGGATGGCCTGGCGACGAATCTCATTTGGACCGCGAACCATCGAACCCTCCGATGGGTCATCGAGATGCGGACGGATCCCTCCGCCGAAGTCGAAATTCGGATGGTCTTCAATCAAATTGCGGAGATTTGCATTCGGGACTACCCGTACCTCTACGGCGACTTTGTCGCAACGGACCTCCCGGACGGAACGAAATCGTACCGTCCCAAACTCCGCTCCAAGGTCTGACGCGCCGGAGAATGAGCTTACTAAAGACGCGCGACGATGCGATCGATGATTTTCGCGTAGTCGGAGGATGAAAACCTCGGCGCGGCGCCGAGCATCTCACGGATTGATACCGCGGTCAGAAGGCACCACCCGCCCCCCGCGATGGACGCTCGAGCCGCGAGCGCTTGCTCGAACTGGCTCGCTGCGCCATTCCAGTTCATTCCGAAATTGTATACCGTAGTCAGCATTCGTTTGAACTGCGGCGCGTCCAAGACGCCCTTTGGCTCCAGGAAGGCGGCGAGTTTTCCGGCGTAGGGATCGAACTCGACTTTCCCTCCTTCCCATTCCTCGACGAATTCGAAGCATCCCGCGTTGGCGCACACACCGATGCTCGCGCTCCCTACGACTTCCTTCGCGCGTCCCGCGGCCCGGCGATAGTCTTTCTTGGATGCCAAGACCGTCGCGGAGCCGAGGCCCCATGCATGGTCGAGGAGCTCGAAGAGCGATTCCCCATTCCCCGGTTTCTCCAGTCCTTTTGCGAGCGGCTCGGCGCTCTTACGGAGCAATCCGCCGAGGCGAAGGAATGCGTCGGCGTCGCGGGCATCCTTCAGGAGGGCCGACGCCAAGGCCGATCCCCGCTCCTTGGCTCCTTGCCAGAGGAAGTCGTGCAACACCCGCGTGTCTCGCTCAATCCGCTTGTCGAGCGCCGAAAACGAAACGGCCATGAATCTCCCCGGCCACGAATACAATGGAGAGCCCATAAGCTTCGCGGCGAGCCTTAGGAGGTCTCACGGACTTCGTACGGCACGACCTCGGGCGGCTGCGTCGTCAGGCCGAGGAGGGCGAAGAAGTCCCCGCCGCGTCTCGGGTCCGACCGGAGGCGGCCCTCGAGCCTTCGGAGGGAGTCCTCATCCTCGAAGAGGGCGATCACGACGCATTCCGTCGCGGGATGTTGGCCTTGTGCGAGCCACGCATCGCGGCACCCCGGCGCAGACCGGATGGCGGCGGCGTGGTCTCGGAGGATCCGAAGCCCCTCGCCCTCTTTGCCCTCCTTGAATCGGAACCGTGCGAAGCGCACGAACACGCCGAGGCCACCGTGTCCGTTCCCATAGAATTTGCGGAGACCGGCAACTTTATGTCCGGCCGGAGTCGTCGGCCGGAACGTGTTCAGCCGGAAGAACATCGGGGGAGAGCCCCAAAAATGCGAGAAGTGCGGCACCGACAAGGTGTTTTTCGTCCAACACTCCCACGGCAACTATCCGATCCTCGACTACGTCTGTCCGAAGTGCGACCTCGGCGGGGACCAGGGTGTCCCGGACTGGTACGTCTCTCCAACCGGGAGGGACGACACCGCCGAGGAGTGAGCCTTCGGGAGGACGTCGATGCCTGAGGTCGTCATCCGCGCGTTCCGGGTCAGCGGGTACGTCCCCGGCCCTTGCTCGAAGTGTTCCAAGGAGGAACGTGGCCTCGTGATGTTCGAGGATTACGCGCTCGGATGGGAGTGCCTTTCCTGCGGCGAGGTCGGCCGAGCGGACCGGGTCGAGTGGATCGAGGGCAAGGATCCGGCCATGGCGGAGCTCAAGGACGAAGAGGAGTGATCAGAGGACGCCGCAGGCGGGGCAGATCCCGCGGCCGTAGCACGCCTCGCATTTCCGCTCGAGTCCCAGAGTTCGCCGAATGCCGCGGCCCAGGCAACGGGAACAAAAACCCGTATCGCCACACCGCGGGCACGGCCGTTCGATTTTCCGGATTGCGAAGGGCACCTGTTTGTTCGTCGGATCGGCGGTGGCGAGCTCGCGGAGGATCGCGAGGGCCTCCGGACGCCCGGCGTCGCG